>DATLUO010000194.1 GCA_035533075.1 Pirellulales bacterium
CCCGATCGCCGATCCGCTCGCGGAGCGGGCGGGCTACGTAGCCCGCTTGCTCCGCAAGCGGGAGGGTGACCGGGAAGCGGCGGCCCGCTACCGCAAGCGGCTGTCGGGCGCGTCGTCCTGTAGACGGCCAACGCGAACCCCCGCCGGGCAAGCCGGCGGCATCCGCTCGGAACCAAGACATTCTTATGTTCTATCTCGCGACTGGCTTGGGTTGGATCGGTTGCAGGCGCCGTGCGTGGCTCCCTGTGTTCTACCGCACCGTTGGCTTGGACCGATTTGTTTTCGATCTCTCACCGCACCTCGACGGGAGCCGGCGGGCCGCATCAGGTCGGTCGACAGCCAAAACCTCGTGTTTCATCGGTGTGGGCAAATTTGCCCACACCGTGCGCGGGGGGTGCGGTCGACCAACAGCCGGCGTCACTGCTCAATGTCTCAGCACGCGCGACCGACCATCGGCCCGCTCTTTTCCCCGTCTGCCAGCAATACGCTTGGCGACCGTCAAAAAATCACCCCCCGCGGAAAAATCCGGCAGGCTCGCCCACCACCCGCCGCCGCTGACCGTTAGACGCCGCCAGCGGCCAGAAAGTTCCGGGGATGTGGCCTGGGTCTCTTTGCATGCCCGGCGGCTGCTGTACGACGGCCCCGGCACTTTGGCCGGTCGCGGCCGTGCGCGGAGGATGGGCTTCCCAGCCCGTCATGTGAACGCCATCCTACCCTATGCCCGTGAGGCCGGCCTCTTGACCGTTGCGGAGCATCTCCAGGACCCCGTTGAGGCGCCGGTCAAGGTCTTGCTTGAGCTCCGTCGCGTGCTCTTCGATGAACTTGCCGCTGGTCTGGATCGTGCGGGCTTTGGTGGCCATTTCGCCGATGCGAGCGACCCAGCCCAGCAACTCCTGCACGTGCTGCTCGATGGCCTGCAAATCGAGTCCACCGGCCGCTTCGCGCCGCGCCGCGGCCACGGCCAGCGCTCGGGCGATCTTGTAGGCCGAATCGAAGAACAAGAGCGGCTTGCCGGCGGCGAGGTCGTCTTTATCGACCGTGCAGTAGAAATCGTCGCCGATGCGGCGGAAATCGCCGATCTCGGCCGGCTCGCTCCCCTTGGCGAAGGCGAAGATGCCGATGCCGGCGGCACGGTTCTCCTTGGCCGCCTCCAACTCGTCGATCGCTTCCTTCAGCTTGTAACGAGAGTCTTTGGCCTCGAAAACGATCCTGACGCCCGGCGCGCCGGCCGTCTCGCCCAAGATAGCCACTAAATCGCCGACTTTCTTGCGCGTTTCGCCGGGCGTGCCGCGGACAAACTCCGTCTCGTCGCCCAGCCCGCGGCCCATCGCCGCGAAGACTTTGTACAGATCGGCCTCAAACTCGATCCCCTTGACGTGCCTACGGGCAGCCTCGGCGGCGGTGGCCTCTTTGACGCCCAACGCCAGGTTGATCTTCTGAAAACCCTCGTCGAGCAGCGTCTTCAGCCGCGACATGGCCGACTTTTCCTGGTCGAGCGAGAACTCGGCCAGCACCTCATTGAGCCGGTTTTCCAGCAGCTTCTGCATGCGAGCTTCGATGAGCATGATCACGCCGTCTTTGTTCTTCGGATCGAGCGATCGGGCGAACAGGCTGTTGGGCCCGACCTGGGCTTCCATCAGTCGGCCGAGCTTGCCGTCGGCCGGATCGAACCATGCGCGGATGATCCGCGCCAGGTGCCCCTCCTGACCGAGAAAGCCGTCGAGCGAGCGCGGGAGTTGCCCGTCTTTGTCTTTGAAGTAATGCCCGAGGTGTGCGGTCATTTCTTCCTGAAACTCGCCAACAAAATCTTTGAAGCGCGATTCGACCTCGGCGAATTTGTCGTGGACGACGCGCATATCGAGCGTCGGGCTGGCCGACTTGATGGCGATGACACCCACCTTGAGCGCCTCGGCGGCCTTCTCGACGCGCTGGTCGTTGGGGAATTGCGTGATGTAGCCATAGACGATCGGGTCGGTGATCGGCAGCGTCAGTTGGAGCGGCGCATCGGCGCTTTCAATTTGGTTGGCAACTTCGTGGATCAGGCGGTCAGCGGTGGCGTTCAGCATGGTATTGAGTAGTTATCCTGGAAGAATGTTGGATGCCCACGTCTCGTTCGACAGGTACTTAACGGGCCGCCGGGGCAGATGTCCGACTTCTTCAACGGTGAGACGGCGATATTTACCAAGACAACGTCAGCAGCCGGCACAAAGTAGCAGGCACGCTCCGCCGTGCCGTTGCCGCATCACGAGAGACGCCACCACCGGATCCGGCCCGCGCTGCGATCGACGTTGCCGGGAGCACAGCGTCCACCGGCTTAAGGCGACGGCACGGCGGAGCGTGCCTGCTACTTTGACGCTTCGCGCGATGCGGCTTGCTGATTATCTTGGCGGTTGTATGCAGTTCTCCTGAGAGGCGCAACCATGTGTTTTGAACTGTTTGATCCGCGCGGGGAATTGACGATCCGAGAAGGGACGCTGCCGCACTGGTACCAGCCCGGCGTGACCTACTTCGTTACCTTCCGCACCGACGATTCGGTCCCGCAGTCGTTGCTGCGGTCGTGGCACAAGCGACGCGACGTTTGGCTGGCGCGCCACGGCATCGATCCTCACCAGCCCAACTGGAAAGCAACGCTGCGAGAGAGCGCCGAGCTGGAGGACGAATACCACCGCAAGTTTACCCGCGAATTCATGGATTACCTCGATCGCGGCTATGGCGCCTGTGTGCTGCGCAGGGCGGCACTGGCGGAAATCGTCGGGCAAAGCCTGCGGCACTTTGATGGAGACCGCTACCACTTGGGCGATTTCGTGGTGATGCCGAATCACGTACATCTGTTAGCCTGCCTCATCGGAGGGACCGAAATCGAGGCCCAGTGCCGGTCTTGGAAGACGTTTACGGCTGGCAAGATCAACAAGTTGCTCGGGCGCAATGGCCGCTTCTGGCAAGAAGAAAGTTTCGATCATCTTGTGCGGAGCGTCGAACAATTCGAGCATTTGCGGCGGTACATCGCCGCCAACCCCATCCGCGCCGGCCTTTCGCCCGGCGAATATCTGGCATATGCAAAGTAGCAGGCACGCTCCGCCGTGCCGTTGCAGCACTTCCGATGGCGCACCACTGAATCGAGTCACGCGCTCCGATCGACGTTGTCTCGGGCGCAGCGTCAACCGGCTTAAGGCAACGGCACGGCGGAGCGTGCCTGCTACTTTGACGCCTCGGGCGGGGCGTTCGCCAGCGCGATTTCGCCAGCCGGTCGCTTTTCGCCAGTAAAGCGCGCTTGCGTGTCTGAGGCTGCCACAGGTTAAGGCGAAACGGCTGTGGACGCTTCAGCGGTAGCCGTTTGCTGTCGCAAAAACGCTTCGACCCGCCATTTGGCCAATTGGCCGTGAGTTGGAGCGGCGACCGCCGCGGCAAATCCGCCGGGAGCCGCCGCGGCGGCCGCAGCAACCGGTTTTGGCTCGATATCCTCCGTGAACCGCAGAAGCGCCTTTTGATTCTCGTTCATTGCGGGTTCCGGCTGTTCTGCGGTCATCGGTGCTGCGGCCATCGCCAGCTTCGGGGATGGCACGCTGAGCGATAAAGGCGTGTCTGTGCGAGGCGGACCTGAAAGCCGGATCGCCGCGGCGAAGCTGTTCGCTCTGCGGTCCCTCTGGGTCAAGGGTCGAAGGCCCCATTTGTCGGCCATGTATTTGAGCAAGCTCGTGTGGTCGAACTCGGTCGGCAGCACTCCGCGATCAACCCACGGCGACACCAGTAATGCCGGCACGCGCACACCGAGCTGATCGAAGGTGTATTCCTCATGATGCTCGTCAGGCGGAACTGCAGCCGGCGGCTCGATGTGATCGTAAAAGCCACCGTTTTCGTCATAGACGACGATCAGCAGCGTCGAGTTCCAGAGTTCGGCGTTGCTCCGGATGGCGTTGTAGACCTTCGCTAGTAGCTCTTGGGCTGCCACTGTCGAGTGCGGCGGATGGTCGTCGTTTTGCGGCTGCTGCTCGAACGGCAGGTGGAAGTAATTCGGCTCGATGAACGTGTATTGCGGAAAGCTGCGTTCGTGGCCCGTGGCGTCGCGGAAAAAGCGATCCAGAAAGAAGTAGTGGCGGGCGTTGTGTGGCTGCTGCTGATGGCGAAGAACCAGCGACTGCGGCACATCGCCATGATAAATGCGCCATGAAATACGACGTTCGTTGAGCCGGTCGTAGATCGTATCCTGGTTGTAGCTCAGGTAATACCTGGCCGGCGCAAAGCCGTCTGGCATCGTGACCAGACCTTTGGATGTGCCCGAATGCACGAAGAAGCGGTTGGTCCATGTCGGGCCGGGTACTGACGAGTACCAATGGTCGCAGATGGTGAAGCATTCGGCCAATTCGTGCAACGCCGGTAAGTCGCCTTTGCCAAAATAATCCATGATTCGCTGGCGTTCATCGGCCGTGGTGGCTGGATACTCTTTTTCGTATTCCGATACGAATCCCGCATTGCCACCTCGAAGCTGATTCAGGATGTGCTCCAGTTCGTGCTTCGGATCGGGATTGACGACGGTATCGTTCGATTGCCGCTGGAAGTATTTTCGACCCGCCGAATCCTGATTACTGTATGGCTGCCGCGGATCGACGCCGTCCAGGTCGGGATAAACCGACTTGAAGCAGCCCAACATCTGGTCGAACGAATGGTTCTCGAACATCAGCACGACGACGTGCTTGATGGGGTCGGTCCCGGTCGCTTCCCGCACTCGACCGAAGAGTCGCTGCAACAGTCGCATCACTGACGATCCTTCTTCGAAGTTCTGTTAAACACTGGGCAATTGCGGCCCAGGGTTAACGCCAATCATGTTACGTCGCGCCCTCATCCGCCGTCCGTTCCTTCCGCTGGGCGTACCGATCAAACAGCAGATCGTTCAAAAACGCGGCGAATTCGGGCTTGTCGTTGATCTGCTTGAAAAACCGGAAGTTCACGTCGATCATGTCCTGCACGTGGTCGCGAACCTTGTGGTCGAACGTCAGGCGCGCGTTCTCGCGCGTGTTCACCGCGAAGCTGGACGCCATCCCCACGTCGGCGTCGAGCTTCTCCTCCAGCGTCTCCAAGAACTGCTTGTCGTCCTCCGCGAAGCTCGTCCCGAAGCGGTCGTTGAGCAGCTTGAGGATTTCAGACAGCGGCTCCAGCACCTCGTCGGGCTTGCCGCCGGTCAGGCCGGCCTTCTCGTGCTCCAGCACGCCCTTGCCCAAGGCCGGTGAGAGCGACTCACGGGCAGCCTGAACCAGACGCACCGTGCTCATGTCGACAAACTTCTTCAACTCGCGCGGCTGCTCCTCGCGCGGCACCGGCAGCACGCGCAACAGACAACGGCAAAACTGGTAGAGCTGCTCCAGTTCGGGGTCGGCAAAGGGGATCACCTGCCCGAGGAACGAATAGAGGTCGGCGTAGCGGTGCAACTGCCCGCGGAACTCGCGGCGATCGTCCTCCTGGCCGGCCTCCACGCGCTCCACCACCGGTTTGAGCGCCGCGTAAACCTTCTCCATCACCGCCCGGGGCTTATAGAACGCAGCCGCGAAACTCTCCACGTCGGCCGCGAAGAGAAAGTTGTATTTCTTCAGCGCGCTCTCGACTTTGTGCAGGTCGTTGGGATCGGTGGCCTCGGCCAGGCTGGTTTGCCCGAAGTAGCGGCCGAACGCCTCTTTGACCAGTTCGGCGTTGTCGGCGAAGTCGAGCACGCAGGTGTCGGTTTTGTAGGGCGGCAGCGTGCGGTTCAGGCGCGAAAGCGTCTGCACCGCGTTCACCTCGCCGGCCAGCCGCTTGTCGACGTACATCGTGTGCAGCAGCGGCTGGTCGAAGCCGGTCTGGAACTTGTTGGCCACAATCAGCAGCCGATAGGGATCGGTGGCGAACTTGGCCGCGGTCTGGGCTTCGGAAAAACCGTTCATGCCGGCCTCGGTGTATTCCTTGCCGGTCTCCTCGTCTTTGACCGTGCCCGAAAAGGCGATCACGGCCTTCCAACTATAGCCTTTCTCGTCCAGATACCTGTCAATCTCCAGCTTGTACGAAACCGCCTGCTGCCGCGAGCTGGTGACGAGCATGGCCCGCGCGCGGTGGTCGATCTGGTCTAAAATCTTGTGGGCCAGGTGCTCGGCGATCACATGCACCTTCTCGCGGATCGTCTTGGGGTTTTCCGACACGAACCGCGTGAGCATCTTGCTCGCCTTCTGCCGGTCGTACTTGGGGTCTTCCTTGACCTTCTTGAGCAGCGTCCAATAGGTGCGATAAGAGATGAAGTTCTTGAGCACGTCGAGAATAAAGCCCTCTTCGATCGCCTGCCGCATGCTGTAGAGGCTGAAGGGCATAAAGGCCGGGCTGCCGCCGGGATTCGGCACGCCGAAGATTTCCAGCGTCTCGTGCTTGGGCGTGGCGGTGAAGGCGAAGGTGCTGACGTGCTGCATGCGTCCGCGGGCCTGCTGGTCTTTCCGCGCCAGGTCGGCCGCGCTTTGGCCCTCTTCGTCGTCGGAGCCGACGCGCAGCGCCGATTTCATCTCTTTGGCAGCATCGCCCCCTTGCGACGAATGGGCCTCGTCGAGTATCAGGGCGAACCGCAGCCCATCGGCTCTCCAGGGCAGCGTTTCCTGGCCAAACTTGCGCATCTCCTCCAGCACGACGGGGAATTTTTGCAGCGTGGTGACAATGATCTGCTTGCCGGCCTCCAGCGCCTGCTTGAGATGCTTGCCGCCTTCGTCGATGTGCTCGACCAGCCCGGCCGTTTGCTCGAAGGAAGTCACGGTGCGGCTCAACTGGCGGTCGAGCGCGACGCGGTCGGTGACCACGATCACCGAGTCGAACACGCGCTTATCGTGGTGGTCGTGCAGCGACACCAGGCGATGCGCGAGCCAGGCGATCGAGTTCGACTTGCCGCTGCCGGCGCTATGCTGAACGAGGTAGTTCTGCCCGGCTCCGTGCTCGCGGGCATGCGCCACCAACTCGCGCACCGATTCCAACTGGTGATAGCGCGGGAAGACGATCGAGCGTTTGAGCTTGCCTTGCTCGTCGCGCTCGCGGACGTCCTGCACGAAGTACTGCATCAGGTCGAGCACGCTGTCGCGCGCCCAGACCTCGCGCCACAGATAATCGGTGCTGAAGCCGCTGCCGAGCTTGGGCGGCGGATTGCCGGCGCCGCGGTATTTTCCTTCGCCGTCGCCGCGGTTGAAGGGCAAAAAGGCGGTGTCGTCGCCCTTTAACTGCGTGGTCACATACACCAGCAGCGGATCGACGGCGAAATGGGCCAGGCAGCGGCCGAGCGCGAACAGCGGCTCGCGCTGGTCGCGGTCGCGGCGGTACTGGACGATGGCGTCGGTCACGTCCTGGTCGTTGAGTGGGTTTTTGAGCTCGGCCGTGAAGAGCGGCAAGCCGTTCAGAAAAAGCACCAGGTCGAGGCTGTGGTCGCTCTTTTCGCTGTACCGCGCCTGACGCATGACGGTGAACTGGTTCGCCTGATAGAGCGCGTCGGTGTCGGGATTCAGCGAGGTTTCGGGCTTCCAGAACGCCAGCCGGAATTTGCAGCCGGTGGCCTTCACTCCCTCGCGTAAAACCGTAACCGTGCCGTCGGCGGTGATTGCGTCGGCGACGCGCTTGAGCAACTGATCGCGTGCCGCTTCGCGGTGCTGCTCGACGAATTTTTTCCATTCTTTGGGCTGCGTGGCCTCGACGAAGTCGACGAGCGGCCCGGGGTCGAGGCAGAGTGCCTTGTCGAACGCCGCCGGCGGCCGCTGGACGTAGTGCGCCGTGACCAGGTCGGCGACGATGGCCGTTTCGAGGGCCTGTTCGGAGATGGTTTTATTCATGCGTTTGCCAGTCTTGAAACGCCCTGCGGTTGCAGCTCGCCGCCGCGTTTCCAGCTTCTATATGCTCATGATTCGCCGGCGAAGACGGTTTTCTTGCAGCCGGCTTTAGCCGGACTTAGAGTATTTGCCACCAGCTTTAGCTGGTGGTTGTCGCCCCGAGTACCCGTTTCGTTAGCCGGCTTCAGCCGGCTTTTGCATTTGCGGCTTTAGCCATTGATTCAAAGCCACTTTCCACATTTCGGAAGCCCGGCTAAAGCCGGCTCAACAGCAACAATGATTGGCACCCCGGCACCACCAGCTAAAGCTGGTGGCAAAGCGTTGAAAGCCCGGCTAAAGCCGGCTCAAATCAAGGCCATGCGTCTCGCTCCTCGGACTGGGTCGGCGTTGGCCGTTCGAAATCGCCTTGCCAGGCGCCGGCTGTCGCTTGCAGGAACTCCAAGTATTCTTGTTGCGGCACTGACGGTTCCGACTCAATGGTGATCGACACTTCGCGGTTCGCCAAATCCCTGCCCAGCGGAACATCGAGGTGTAGCGTGCCGTCAGGGTCGGTCTTCGATTGAACGACAATACGGGTCATCGTTGGTTCTCCTTTCTCCTTCATCATACCTCGCCTCGCACGTCGATTTGCCCCGTGACGGCGGCGGAAATCAGGGCGGCGCGGTACTCGTGCAGGTGCGCAATGCCGTCCGCGACTCGCTGGATGAGTGAGTCAGTTTGGCAGCATTGCCGGTCGAGGAAACGCGCGATTTGCTCCTGTTCGCCCATTCCCGGACACGGGAGGTCCGCGCGCTTCAAGTCGCGGATGTTAATTCCCTGAATCGTCGCCCCAAGCGCACCGGCTTCAAGCTTGGCAAAAAAAGGCATCGAGCGAACAGCGTAGAGGAGCCAGCGCACATTTACGCCAGGGTGCCGAGCAATTCGCGCCGCGTCTTGAGTAAGATTCGCTCCGCTTAGCTCGGCCGGGACAATTTGTGCGGCGCCAATGCTCCCTCGAATGGCGTAAACAATGTCACCTTCCTGGAGGCGGGATCGTGCGTAGCCAGCTTCAATCTCCTTGGATGTTCGGCTCATAAACTCAAGTCGTAAACGGCCCTCCTCACAGTTCCCACCTTTAACGATTGGGATGCCGTCGTCAACGTGCGGACCAGGAAGCACGATCCCATACATTACCTGGCGCTCGTCGGGGACCAGGTATCGGAGCTTAGTCATGGTCCAGTGATCAGGAATCGGTCCCCAAAAAGGAGAGCCGGAATCTTTAAGCGGCGCGGCGGGGTCGAGGCCGCGCGTGACGGCGTGGCTGATGACCGCCCGCCGCTTCTCTTCCAGCAGTGCAATCAGCCGCTCCTTTTGCGCGACAAGGGCGTCGATGGTTGCAGTCTCGCGGTCGAGGAACGCCGCGATGCAGCATTGTTCCGATAGCGGCGGTACGTTGATTCGGAGGTTGCGAATCAACTCTCCGCTAACGTCCGGCTGGCCACCACCATACGACATCGCGACGATTCTTTCACGATTGCCGAGGAACCAATAAAGCACATAGCGAACATCCACTCCCTTGGGCCGAGCCATCGCGAAGCAAGCCTGATTAGTAACTGCTGGCCTCGATACGATGCCGAGTTTGCCTATCGTCGCCCCGTAAAGGGCAATTAGCAATGTTCCGGCTGGATAAACCTTCAATGCGGAATGATCTATTATCGCTGTTTCGGTGACTGACTTCTGTATGTCATCAAGCCACCCGTCGTTGAGGTCGCCGGTATTAACCCACGGAATATCCCCGCCAAAATACGACTGATCGCCGGTGTTGGGTGTCGTCCCGCTACCGGTAGCGTGGAACAACCAAGAAACCTTCTTTACGGCCCAAGTCGTGGGGGCCGAGGTAAGCCACCGATGCGTTATTGGTCGATATTCCGGATATCGCTTCCAGCAGCGAACAGCGGCCTGATCGCGTATCGTGGTTGTCATCGGCGGCCTCCCTGCGCCGGCGGCAGGTCAGTGGCAGTCCGTCGACGGGCCAAAGTTGCCGGCCCTACGTTGTAGCCGTGCCCGTGTTCCGGCGCCTGATCGGGGCGTGACGGTATGCGTTGGACTCCGCAATGACGCCCTTTCAGGGCTACGGTATTTGCGCGCCACCGCAACCCAGGGTTGCACCCTGCGCTATCGAATGACGCACCTTCGGTGCTACGGACCGGCGCGATTGTCGGGACGGCGTCCCGACAATTCGTCCGGCGTCTCTCGCGTGTGTATCGCGCCGCGCTCATCCAGCCACCTCCTTCAACAGCCGCAGCACGTCTTGCTCGACGGCTTTGATGTCGGCCTCGATTTCCTCCAACGGGCGCGGCGGCTGATAGCGGTAGAAATAGCGGTTGAAGTTGATCTCGTAACCCACGATGCCGATGCCGCCGTCCTTTTCGTCGCGGACCGTCTCGTTGACCCAGGCGTCGGGCACGTGCGGCTTCACCTCCCGCTCGAAATAGGCGTAAACGTCTTCACCCAGCGGCACGTTCTCGGTGTCGCGCAACTCGCTGTCAGGCTCGGGGTTGCCCTCTTCATCGCGACAGATGGCGGCCGTCTCATCACGCTCGCTGAGGGCGTCGAGAATGGCCCGACGCACCGGCGCGGCCAACCGCAAGCCGGCGTTCGTTACGGCTTCGTCGAAAATGGTCAGAAAATCGGCGCGGTCCTTCATCAACGTGTCGGGCAACGTCGCCAGCATGGCACGAATCGCCTTTTGCAGCTTGCGGCCGGCGCGCTCGTCTTCTGCCCGTTCATCGGCGTCCTTCTTTTTGCTCACGGCCAGGTTCTGAAAGGCCTTCGCCTCTTCCAGCCGCGCAATGGTGCTGCCGAACATCGAGGGGCTGATCCGGCGAAACGTGGATCGCTTTCTCTTCGATCGACAGCTCCGGCGCGACCCGGTTGGCTACGCCGTGTTTGAAAACCTGGAGTCCGCCGTGGCCGATTTGGCCACATCCGGCAAAGCGTCTGTCAGGGGAACCGACGACGGACGCTTGCGAAGCGCAGCGATTGTTCTGCTGGGCGCCGCCAACGCCGCCTCGACTCCCTGCGATTTTGAGCGATTGCGCAAAGCTGTCGCGGAAGCAGCCAAGTGGGGCGACGCCCTGGCGGAGCTGGTGACGACCTCGGACAGCGGCCGCGAATGGATGATCGGTTTTCTCAACGGGATCGAGGCCGACGGCATTGGCTGTTTTCGCGTTTCCGACCTCGTGGCGGCGATTGCCTCACGCGCGCGGGACGACTGGGCGGCAAGGCACGCGGTACCCGCGGGCGAGCTTGCCTACGAGGGGCAGGACGAGTCGCTTCGCCTGGTGAGGCTCGTGCGGCCCGATGACGGCACCGACACGAGGGACCTATTCGAGATGCTTAAGCGAACCGTTCCGGGGCGGATTGCGAAGGAGCAGCAAGCGCGTGTCCGCAAAGGTCTTACGGCGGTCTTTGAGGAGTGGATCCGAACGATCGAAGACGAAGGTATATCGCGGCCCAATCAGGCCGAACTGGCCAGGCGGCTGACGATGTCGGCCAAAACGCTGTCCGACTACCTGCAGCGTCTGCGGAGCATTTTGCGGGAAATTCTGGGCGAAAAGCCGGACGAATAAGTATCGTGCTGGTTAATGAATCGCAGGCAGGTACAGAGACATGAAAAGCGAGGGTATACCCATGGCCAGGCAGGATCGGGCGGAGCGGCTCCGGCAGGCGATCGTCGAGGCAGCGGCACGGCTGGAGGCAACTGCACAGGAGCCGGCGCGGGCGAGTGGGGGGCCGGCACCGGGCGATTTATACGTCTTCGAAACGCCCGTCGAGGCGGCCATCGAATGGCTAGTGGTCCGCTTCCACGTCGACGATCCGGCGATTGTATTACTGGCCCCGGCGGATGATCTTCCCCTGGCGGGACAATGCGACGTTGGACTATGGCCTGAATTTCTCGATCGACCGCTGACCGTTCGTTGCGGCGAATCGGCCTGGTTGCCCGCGACCATGTGCGCCGACTATCTCCGGGTTGGAATGGTGCCTGAGGAGGCCGCCGCCGAGGTGCGGCGGGTGATCGCGGGGTTGGCCCGCGGAAATATGCCGAACGATCCGGTGCGAGAGTGCGCCGAAGCCGACCCCGAGTACATGGCTTGGCTCGACGAGGTGGCTCGTGCGCGACAGGCCCTTGCCGACCGCGGGAAGCCGCAGCCGCCGACCGGCGAGGGACCGGTTCTTCAGCTCGATGAGCTCGGCAGAGCTCCGCCATCATGGCTCGTCGCGGTCGAGCCGGACTTGGCACTTGCGGCCAGCGCTGGTGCCGGCTTGACGGCCGATCGTCGAGAGTCGCGCGCACCGGCTTCATTGCGCTGGGCTGAAGTCCCCCTGCGAACCGGTGGTGCGCTGGTGCTTGCCGCCGATGCTGGCGGCGTGCGTGTGGGCTGGAGGGGAGCTAAAGACGTTGCTCCTCCACAACTTACGGGTTTCGGCAGCGCTGGAAAGCAGGTTGCAGTGTGGACAAACGGCGAGCGGCCCGACTTCCACAGGGCCGAGCCTGATTTTGTCTGGCTAGACGGGCAGGTGATTCTTCAAGCCGGCAATGGCAACCCTCAAACAGTCACAGTCCGATTGTGAACACTCCGTGGCTCACGGCCGACATGGCGGAGGCGGGCACCGAAGCGCTTTGGCGGACCAATCCCGTCTTGTGCATCGACCGACTCATCGCAATATGGCAGGGATCGGACGCAGCGTGGCTCATGTCGGGTTGGCAACTCGAACGCGTAATGACAGCGCTCAGGGAGCACGATATTTTGCTGCCGGTCGGGGTAATCGATCGCTGGGCTCCGGGGCGCGAAATAACGGCCGTCAGCGACCGTCCGGAACCGCGTATTATCGGTCTCGCCATTGACGAATCCCGAACTGGTCACGTCTTTCCGTTGCGGCCGCTTCGCGACCAAGATTATTGGAGCGTCGATGGGAAGTTACCGTTTAACCATGAAGACATCCTCGATGTTCTGACCGCGTTGCTGCAGGCGAGCGGCGTCGCGGAGACGTGGACCGTGCCCGAGCGTTTCGCGTTTCGATTCGAGAATTTAACCGGCCTCAGGGCGCGCGGTGAATCGATGACGATCGCGGCCGCGCTGGCTGTGCTCGACTGCATGACTGGTTTCGGCCTTCCGTTGCTGCGGGCGGCGGCGGTTGTCGTCCAACTTGAGCCTGGCGGTAGACTGAAAGCGGTGGGCGACGTCCGTGCCAAACTCGATGCCGCAAATCGTGAGTGCGGCCAATTGAGCCTTATCATCTGTGCGTCTGGCAGCGAGTTTGCTCACGGCGTCGCGACCGAGGTCTGGGAAGTGCAATCGCTTGCCGATCTGGCGGGCCGTTTGCACAATGCTGGCCTCCTGGCCCCACTGCTCGACGCGGTTGGACCGCTCGATAGGCGAGAGTCGGCGAGAGTGCTGGAGCGACTGAGGTGGCTCGATGACCAAAACCGCTATCGCGAGGCAGCCGACTTAGGCGACCGCGCTCGTCGATGCCGGTTTTTGCAGCCGATCGACGGGACCATGGCGATCGAGTTTTCGAGACTTTACGCCGCTGCTTGCAGGCACAATGGCCGGTTCGCCGACGCGGTTTCTATTGCGGGGGAGGCGCACCATCGAATCGAGGCTCTTGGTCCGCTCACGTCGGACGACGAGGAGGCTGACGCCGCGGCCGAACATGCCGCAAGCCTTTTCAACGCGCATCGTTTCGCCGAGATTTCGGCGCTGCTCCGCGCATGGGCCGAGAAGGCTCAAAGTGAACCGCGGCGGTTCAGGCCGTTGACGAGGGTCAAGCTATGGAACACATTGGCCCGCGCCATGGCGATCACCCGAGAGCAAGGCTGGGACGAGTTATTTGCGCGGTCCGAAGCGCTGCAGCGCCGGTTAGGCGACGGCGGGAACCTTGCGCGAACGACGCATGATCGTATTCACGCCTTATTGCGGCACGGCGATCTGGTGCGTGCAACCCAAGCGCTGGAGGAAGCCGATTGGAGTGCGCAATCAACCACCGTTCCTTGGTTGCCGTTCCTCCGCGCAGATCTGGCCCGGCTCGAAGGTCGCGTTTGGAGCGATGAGGCGCTCGATGAGCGGCTCAAATTAGGCAAGAAGCCGTACTCGGCTTGGATCTACGCCCAAGCGACGGCACGGCAAGCCCCGCGGACCGCGCGCGACGCAATCGAACGACTGAGGCGAGCAATTAAGCTCTTGCATGACGAGAGCGGCGGCATCGACGGAAATATCTGCAACCTGTTTGCGGCAATGCTTGAGCTGGCGATCGCGGCTCGATCAGCAGACGCGGAGCGCTGGACTGCGGCCGTCGCTAAGATCAAGGGGTTTCTGGCAACTGCCGCCGAAAATTGCCAGTATTACGGGCCGGCGACCAATGCGCTTCCGGCGGCGCCCGACGTGGCCGCGGTCGAGAGCTTGCTCAACCTCGTGCCGTATTTTTGACGTGCGCGGCGAGGTGCGCGAATTTGCTGTCCGGGCCGCGGAGCAATTCGGGCAGCGCATCAATAGTAAGGTCGAACGGGATCTCTGTCTTCCAGTATCGCCCTTTATGTGTTTCATAAAAGGTTGCCGCGTAGCGGGTCTTTCCCAGCAGTAACCAGACGGCGGCCATCGCTGGCGCGCCGGGACTGGTGTGAATGCAGATTTCGACCAGATCGTCGGCCGTCTCGCGCACGATTCTCGCCAGTTCGCCATCGGCAATGCGGAAGATTCCGACATAGTCGGTTGGTTTTGCCAGCTCGACCGGGATGATCGTCGGCGTCTTGCCAAGCCATTCGCCGTAGAGTTTGCTCCAAGCAGGCTGGAAATTGCTCAGTAGGCGGATCTCGTCGAACCTCTCGGCATCGACGAGCGCCTTAATGGGACCGACCTCACCGGCGGTTGGCTTTGCGCCGCCGAGCTCGGCGAGAATCTCGGCGCCGGCCGAATTTTGCTGCTGGACCACGCTGGCGCTGGCCCCGTTTCTCTACTGGGTCAACGGCCCCGCCGTTTCCACGGACCAACTCGTCGTCAGAACGGCGCTGGTCGTGCTGGCGGGCTTCGGCGCCGTCGGCCTTCGGCTGTTCGCCTGGCGCAGTCGCGGCCGAAAGTAGGAATCCAGCCCTCATCAAGTAAAGCACTCTGCCTGTTACGGCGAACCGCCGCATGCGGTCCATGCCGCGCCTTCCCAGTAAACGACGTCGCTCTCGGTGGGCCGGCGCTCGCAAGCTCGCTGGTCCCACCCTACGCCGCCGCGCTCCCTCTCCAAACGGTGGCCCGGAATCGGGCGCGCGGTATACAATCCAGCACAATGGATTCCGCACCCGCCACAACCTCGGCCACGCTCTATGTGCCCGCACTCGATTGCCCCGAAGAGCTGTCGCTCATCGAGAAAGGTCTGCGACGTCTGCCGGGCGTCGTCGACCTGGCGCCCGATTATCTCAATCGACGCTTGGTCGTCGAGCATGACGCCGGCCTGAACGCCTTGGCCATCGCCGCCGAAGTACGGCAGATCGGCTTCGCGGCCGAAGTCGTGTCGCACACCAGCCTGCCCACCGCCTCGCCGCGTGCGCGGATTCGCCGCAGCACGCTCAGCGGTGCGGTGTTGCTCGTGATCGGGTTTGCCACGCAGTGGTTGCTGCGCTGGCCGGCGGCCGGAAACGCGCTGGCCATCGCCGCCACGCTGGTGGCCGGCTCCAGCGTGGCCCGTGCCGGCTGGCGGGCCGTGCGATTGCGGGCTCTCGACATGAATGCCCTGATGACGCTGGCCGCGGCGGGCGCCTTGGCCACGGGCGATTACTTCGAGGCCGCCACGGCGATGGTCTTGTTCGGAGTCTCGCTGTGGTTGGAAAGTTACAGCCTGACGCGTGCGCGCTCCGCGGTCCGCTCGCTCATCGAGCTCGTGCCGCCGCAGGCCCATCGCTACGAGGGCGACGAACTGCGCGAGGTGGACGCCGCCCAATTGACGCCCGGCGATCTCGTGCTGGTCAGGCCCGGCGAGCGAGTGCCGGTCGACGGCGAGGTGCAAGACGGCGCGTCGAACGTCAACCAGTCGCCCATCACCGGCGAAGCGCTGCCGGTGGAAAAGCAGCCCGGCATGCACGTCTACGCCGGCAGCGTCAATGGCGAGGGCGCGCTCGTCGTGCGTGCCCGTCGCGGGGCGGCCGACAGCACGCTGGCCCACATTGCGCGGCTCGTCGAAGAAGCGCAGCGCGGCCGCTCGCCCACGGAGCGCTTCGTCGATCGGTTCGCTCGCTACTACACTCCGGCGGTGATCGCGCTGGCCTTGGTCTTGGCCGTGGCGCCGCTCGTGGCCATGAGCTGGCACGCGCCGTGGGCCGAATCGCACCGGCCCGTCGAGTGGCTGCACCGGGCGCTGGTGCTGCTGGTGATCGCCTGCCCCTGCGCGCTGGTCATTTCGACGCCCGTGACGATCGTCTGCGGATTGCAGGCGGCGGCCCGCGGCGGCATCCTGATCAAAGGCGGCGAATTCCTGGAACGTGCCGGGCAAATCGGTTCGCTGGCGCTCGACAAAACCGGCACGCTCACACGCGGAATCGCCGAAGTGTCGCGCCTCGTTCCCGCACCGGGCGTGTCGGACCAGGAGCTGCTGCGCGTGGCGGCGGCTGTGGAGTGCCGCAGCGAACACCCGCTGGCCCTGGCCATCGTGGCCGCCGCGCGGCGGCGTCACGTCGAGTGGCCGGCGGCGTCCGGCGTGGTGGCGCTGCGGGGATATGGAGTCCGCGGCGAACTCGACGGACAAACGTTCTTCGTGGGCAACTGGTCGCTGTTTTCGCAGCCGCCGCTGGCTGCCGAGGGCGCCCGAGGCCCGACGGCGGCAGTGCGAAGCGTGGCCGAAGCGTTGTTGGCCGATGGCGCGGCGACGATCGTGCTGGTCGGATCGCAAGAGCGCTTTCTGGGCGCACTGGCGATTGAAGACCGTCCGCGTGCCGATGCCGCGGCGGCACTGGCCGAATTGCGACGGTTGGGCGTGCGGCCGCTGGTCATGCTTTCCGGCGATCGCAAGCCGGTGGTCCGGCAGATCGCCCAGGAACTGGGTTTGGATGAGTTTCACGCCGATCTGCTGCCCCACGAAAAGGTCGACCAAGTGAAAGCCCTGACCATCACGCACGCGCGGCTGGCGATGGTCGGCGACGGCGTGAACGACGCGCCGGCGCTGGCAGCCTCGTGGTTGGGCGTGGCGATGGGACCGGCGGCCAGCGATACCACGTTGGAGACCGCCGACGTGGTGGTGTTATCGCCGCAGCTTGGGCTGCTTCCGAAGCTGGTGCGACTCGGCCGCCGCACGCGGGCGATTTTGGGCCAAAACATCGCGTTGGCTTTGGGGATCAAGGCCGCGGTGCTGTTGGCGGCCATCGTCGGTCCGCAAGAGCTTGCCCGGCTCTGGCTGGCGGTGGCGGCCGACGTGGGGGCCACGCTTCTGGTCGTGGCCAACGGCATGCGGTTGCTGCGGCGATCGTCGATTCGATAGGCTTGTTTCGGCTAGCAAGACGCCAGGCAGCTCGCCGGCACTGGTCGGCAGCCGGTTGCATGTTCGGGCACGGCAACAACTATCCCGTCTTCTCCACCTCGAAGCCATGTTGCAGGCGGTGATAGGGCCCGTCGAAAACCTGCGTCGACTTGAACAGCTCGTGGCGGCCGTCGGCGCCTTCTTTGGCGGTGCTGGCCAGCAGCTTCTGCATTTCGTCCTTCGGCATCGGCTTGAAGTTGCGGGCCACGCCGAGATCCTGGTGCAGATCCTTGCGCGACATGATGCCGCACACCAGCGAACTGATCGGCAGCGACAGGGCGTAACGCCGGCAATCTTCGGCCTTCAAGCCGGCCTTGTCGGGCAAGCGCCCCTTGGGCGAGCCGCCGGCGAACGACTTCATGCCCAGCACGCCGATGCCCTTCTCGTTGCACACCGGCACCACGCGCTTTTGGAAGCTGCGGTAATGGGCGTCCATGATGTTGATCGGCATCTGCGCGGTGTCCCAGGCGTAGGGCTTTTCGATCATCTTCAGATGGATGTCGGGGTGCTTGTGCCCGGTGAAGCCGAGGTAGCGGACCTTGCCTTGCTTCTTGGCTTCGAGCGCCGCGGCCAGGGCGCCCTTGTCGAAAATCCAGTCGGGGTCGTTGTCGTAGTTGATCTCGTGGAACTGCCAGAGATCGAGCCGATCGGTCTTCAGCCGCCGCAGGCTGTCTTCCAGATGCTTCATGCTGCCGGCGCGGTCGCGAGCGCAGTTTTTGGTCATCAGAAACACTTTGTCGCGCCGCCCGCCGCCGGCCAGGGCCTTGCCCATGACCTCTTCGCTTTTGCCGTCGTGGTAGTCCCAGGCGTTGTCGAAGAACGTGATGCCCTGGTCGATGGCTTCGTGCATGATGGCGACGGCGTCTTTTTCGTCGATGGCGCCGATGTGCCAGCCGCCGAGGCAGAGGATCGAGACTTTCTCGCCGGTCTTGCCCAAGGGCCGCTTGGGCAGGCCGTCGGAGCTTTCTTCTTGTGCCGCCAACACGTAGTCGCCAATGCCCGCCAGCGCTACGCCCGCGGCGGTCGTCTTGAGGAATTCACGTCGGGCAGAATCGGTCATAGCGTGGCTCCTTCGTTGAGAGTGCATGGCAAACAGGTCCGCTGGCCCCATTTTGGCCGACGCGAGAGTTTTGGCAAGCTATACCGCCGCCGCGATCGGCTCGGCCGCCTGCCACTCGGCCCCCTCGCGCACAATGCGGCGATAGAGCGTGTCGCGCTCCACCGGCTCGCGCCCCGCCTCGCTAATCAGCCGGCAGATTTCGTCAACCGAAAGGACTTCCGGCGTTTCCGCCCCGGCGTCGTGATAGATCAGCTCGTGCCGCACCGTGCCGTCGAGGTCGTCGGCCCCGTAAGCGAGCGCCGTCTGGGCGGTGCCGATGCCGAGCATGATCCAATAGGCCTTGATGTGCGGAACGTTGTCGAGCATCAGGCGGCTGATGGCCATCGTGCGCAGGTCCATCAGGGCCGACGGCTTTCGGATGTGGCTCAAGCCGGTGTTGTCGGGGTGAAAGGCCAGCGGAATGAAGGTCTGGAAGCCGCCGGTTTCGTCTTGCAGATCGCGCAGCCGGATCAGGTGGTCGATGCGGTGGTAGGGCTCTTCGATGTGCCCGTAGAGCATGGTGCAGTTGGTCCGCAGGCCGAGCTGGTGGGCGGTGCGGTGGATGTCGAGCCAGTTCTGGGCGTCGGCCTTGTGCTCGCAGATTCGGTCGCGGACTTCGGGATGGAAGATTTCGGCGCCTCCGCCCGGCATGCTTCCAAGTCCCGCGTCGATCAGCTCCTGCAGGATTTCGCGCACGGGCCGCCGGGTGAGATGCTGGAACCAGTTGATTTCGACGGCGGTCCAGGCCTTGAGGTGCAGCCGCGGAAAGGCTTGGTGCAGCAGGCGGACGACGTTGACGTACCAATCGAACTTCATCTGATGGTGCAGGCCGCCGACGATGTGCATCTCGGTGCAGCCCGCCTCGACCGCCTCACGGCCGCGCTCGACAATCTGCTGGTCGCTCATCAAGTAGCCCTTGGGATCGCGCAGGTCGGAGCGAAAGGCGCAGAACGTGCAGCGATAGACGCAGACGTTGGTCGGGTTCAAGTGCGTGTTGATGTTGTAATAGGCGGCGTTGCCGTTGATCCGCTCGCGGACCAGGTTGGCCAGCTCGCCCAGGTCGTTGAGGTGTACTTCCGGGCGATAGAGGTAGACGCCGTCGTCGAGCGTCAGCCGCTCGCCGGTCAGCACTTTGTCGCGGATGGAGGCGAAGGTGGGTTGCACTGATGATGCCATGATGAACTATCTTAATGCGAGATGGGGCGGGCGCAAACCGACGATGGCGACCGAAAAGCGCAAGACACCCCCCCTTTAGCGAACTGACAAATCTGTCCGTTGCCATGCTAACCGCAATCGGCGACGGCGCGTAACTCGTCGATCGGCTTTTGACATTCACCGTAAAGGCGAAGGCGGCAACGGCCGACGCACTATCTGTGATCGTCATGCATCACCCCACTTCTGGTGAACTGTCGGAAACCGACAGTTGACACGACAACCACACGTTTCACAAGCCGATTAGCTTCCGGCGGTTCAACTTCGGTCGCGGGCCAGTTCTCGCGCGGAACGAGCTTCGGTTCGTAGTCAGTTGCTTGCGTGGCTCGCCGCATCGACGCATGTTTGACACCAAGCCGTGATTCGCTCTTCATGATCGAAGAAGAGAACGAACTGGCCGTTCGGGTCCGAGACACAGACATCGTCAGCGCCGGGAAGCCAGAGCTCGTCGTAGTGCCGCACAAAATCCGAAAGCTGCATCTCGACGCCTTCTCGAAGGCTTATCCAGCACGCATGCACGCGAGTGTTTGGCAGATTCAGCCCGGCCAGCCATGCGGCTACATCAGCCCGCGGCTTGTCCGCGACGTCCAGCATGTTGGTCGGCGCCGGTTCGCATGTTTGATTGTTCAAGAGGTGCGTTATCCGCGCTATCTCTGCAGCAATTTCGTCAGCTCTTAGCGCCCGAAATCGCGTACTAAGCTCAGCAATCTCGGCGGCTCTTTCAGCGATCATTGTGCCTCCGGCTATTCCCAGGGTGCATATCCTAAGAACAAATCCACCGTGCCCACCAGAAACAGTCCGATGCTGACCACCGCGTTCACGTGAAAGAACGCCACATTGACGCGCGTCAGATCGTCGGGCCGCACCAGGCGGTGTTCATAAGCCAGCAACACTGCCACGGCCAAGATGCCGACAAGATAGATCCAACCCAGCTCGCGGTACGCCAGCGGCAGCGCAGCCAGCGCGATCACGGTCCCCAAATGGCAAACCGCCGCCACACGCAATGCCCGCACGACTCCTAGCCTGGCGGGCAAACTGTGCAAGCCCGTTTGCGAGTCGTACTCCACGTCCTGGCAGGCATAGATGACGTCGAAGCCTGCCACCCAGAACATCACCGCCGCCCCCAACACGACCGGCGGCCAGCCAAGCTCGCCGCGAATGGCAATCCAGGCGGCGACCGGCGCCAGACCCAACGCGGCGCCGAGCCAGAAATGGGCCAGTGCCGTAAACCGCTTGGTGAAGCTGTAGCCGCAAAGGAAAATCAGCACCGGCAGCGAGAGATACGCCGGCCAGCGATTGGGCAAAAACAAGAGCGTGCTGGCCACAAAGCCGGCGGCGCAGACCGCGGCGAAGGCCGTGACGCCGGCCACGCTGAGCAGCCCCGCCGGCAAATGCCGCGACCGCGTGCGCGGGTTGGCCGCGTCGAGTTCGCGGTCGGTCAGGCGGTTGAAGGCCATCGCCGTGCTTCGCGCAAGCACCATGCACAGCACCACGCCCAGCAGGTCTCGCCAGCGCCAGGCGACCGCCCCTTCGCGCCAGGCCATCACCGCCGCCAACAGCGCAAACGGCAGCGCGAACACCGTGTGGCTGAACCGCACCATCTCCAGCATCAATCGCATGCGGCGGAACATCGGCTACTCTCCCCAACGGCGCATGAGCGAATGCTCGACGCCAAGCTGATCGAGGACGCGGGCCACCACGAAATCGACCACGTCGCGCAGCGATTGCACGCCATGATAAAAGCCCGGCATGGCGGGCAGCACGATCGCCCCGGCCTCGGCCGCGCGGCGCAGGTTGTCGAGCTGCACCATCGAGAGCGGCGTTTCGCGCGGCACCAACACCAGCTTGCGGCGCTCCTTCAGATGTACGTCCGCCGCCCGATGAATCAGGTTTACCGAGGTGCCATGGGCCACGCCGCTGAGCGTGCCGCCGGAACAGGGGCAAACCACCATGCCCGACGTGCGCGAGGAACCGCTGGCGATCGGGGCCAGCAGATCGCGGTAGTGGTGATAGCGCACCGGCAAAACGCTTTCCCCCGACACCTTGGTGCTTCGCAGGCCGTCGTCGCCGGCCGCGCGCCGCGCGCGAGTGCCGAATACGGCCTGCATCAAGGCGGGCGTTTTGTCCAACGTGAGCGGCAACAAATCGTCGAGGGCAAAGTGGTCGAGGTCGACCGACACCCCCAGTTCCTGCTCGATGACCGCGGCGCCGGCCGGGCTGATGACCAGCTCGACCTCCGCCCCGGCGACCAGCAGTTGCTCCAAAAGACGCACACCGTAGATCGCGCCGCTGGCGCCGGTCATGGCCAGCACGTAATTCGACATCATTTGGTTCCTACATAGAGCGTGGCAATGCCGAACGTGAGCGGGCGAAAGACAACTTCGCCCAGACCGGCCTGTCTCATCCGCACCGCCAACGCCTCGCCGCAGGGAAATTCACCGACACTGGCCGGCAAGTAACTGTAGGCTTCGTGCCGATTGCGGGCGAGTGCCTGGCCGATGCGCGGCAACACACGCCGGAAATACCAAAGGTAAACGGCACGGGCAGGTCTCCACGTCGGCAACGAAAACTCCAACACGGCCACTTTGCCGCCGGACCGGCAGACCCGCGCCATCTCGCTCAGCCCGCGGTCGGTGTCGGTCACGTTGCGCAGCCCAAAGGCCACGCAGACGATCGAGAAGTAATGGTCCGGAAACGGCAGCCGCTGGGCATCGGCCTCGACGAACGTGAGTTGCCCGTTGCAGCCGGCATTTTTTCGCTTCGCATCGCCCCGCACCAGCATGGGATGGCAAAAATCGGCCCCCACGATCGTGGCCTGCCCGCCGCTGGCCCGATAGTAAGCCAAGGCAAGATCACCGGTGCCCGTGCAGAGGTCGAGAATCGGCCCCTCCGCGGCCGGCGGCACGGCGCGGACCGTGCGCCACCGCCAGTAGCGGTCGATGTTGAGCGACAGCAGATGGTTCAAGAAGTCGTAGCGGCCGGCGATCTCGCCGAACATCTGCCGCACGCGAGCTTCGGATTTGTCAATCATGGGTTACGTTGTCGGCGAGCGGTTGGCGATGAGAGATGAGGGATGAGGGATGAGGGATGGCGCTATGAATGGAATCGGGATTCCCAAGACCAAAGACCTGAACCCTGAATCCTGAACTCTGAACCCTTAATCGCCTTGACATCCGACGCAGCGCTGAATACCGTTCCCCAGTTTAACAGGACATCTGCCGAGGTAACATGTCGAGCAAGTGCCGATGCACAGCACGGGCCGCACGCGCAACGCTCGGTTGCTCGCTCGTGAGCCTCGGTTTGATTCACCTGGCCCTGTCGGCGCTGGTCGGCTGGGGACCGGCCGAGTTTCACGATCCGCTGTATGGAGAGAAGCTCGACCAGCTTCGCAGCCACCTTGCTCGGGCGCCGAAAGGCACGCCGCTCGTGCTGGTGCTCGGCAGCTCGCGGGCATTGACCGGCCTGAACGCTCGACGGCTCGAACAACGTTTGGCCGAGACGCGACGTCGCCCGGTGGTCGTGTATAACTTCGCGGTGCCGGGCGGCGGGCCGGTGACCGAGTTGCTGTTGCTGCGTCGGCTGCTCGATGCGGGCATCCGGCCCGACACGCTCATCCTGGAGACGTCGCCCACGTTCTTCGCCGAGGTCGCGGTGCCCGACAATTTGACGTGGCTGGAAAGCCACGGCATCGGGCTGGGAGAACGAAACTGGCTGGAGAGCTACGGTCCCTTGGCCGATCCGCGGTCGGTGACGACGACGTCCGGGGTGCTCGTGCCCTGGTATCGACACCGTTTCGCGCTGGTACGTTGGGTGGCGCGCGGGTTTATGCCCAGCATTCCCTGGGGAGTTCTTTCGTCCTGGTTCGACGAGCATGGCTGGGAGCCGATCGGCGGCGACCGCCGCAGCGACCAAATGTACGCCCAGTTCGTCGCCGCCGAGCGAGGCGCACTCGGCCCCTACTTTCAGAACAGCCGTCTTGCTCCCGCCTCTCGACGTGTCTTCCAAGATCTGCTGACGCTGCTCGACAGCCAACAAATTCGCACGGTGCTGGCTCTGTTTCCCGAAGGCAGCGATCTGCGCCGATGGTGCCCCGCCGAGTTCCGCGCGCGTGTGATGGCTGCCCTCGGGAGCGTTGGTCGCGAGCGCGAGGTGACGATCGTCGACGGTCACGATTGGTTGAGCGACGACGATTTCTTCGATCCGATTCATCTGATTGCGTCCGGTGCCGACCGTTTCACAGATCGGCTGGCCGGCCTCACAGCGTTTTCAGATATTCGAGCACCGCTCGCTTTTCGTCGTCGTTGAGCGCCTCGGGAAAATGGTGCCCGGCGGCGCTCTTGCCGAACTCGCGGGTGTCGAAGTAGCGTCGGCGCGCCGCACCGTGCCGGGCCTGCTGCGGCACCTCGTCGAAGGCGGTGATTTCCAGCCCGACCTTTTCGGTGTCGTAACCGTCTTCGCTGCGCGTCCAGACGGCCGGCCGCCGGTCGGGATAAAACAGGTGCCATAAGGTCGGCACCGAACCGTTGTGCAGGTAAGGAGGCGAGGCCCAGATGCCGTCGAGCGGCGGGGCGACGTAACCCGGCAGATCGTGCTTGACCGCCTTCTCGCCGTAATGACCGAACCAGGTGGCACTATAGTTGTCGCGCCACGAGGCGGGGATCGAATCGTAGCGCGCCCGGTCGGTGCCCACCACGTCGATCGGCACATTCCGCTCCGGGTAACTGCCGTTGACACCGTACGTGCCGTGGCACTCGCTGCAATGCTCGACAAACGGCCGCTCGCCGCGCCGGGCCAACGGGCGATCGATCTCGAACGGGTACTTGGGGGCCTCCAGCGACTCGATCCAGGCCAGCACATCGCGATAGTCGCCTTCCCACTGGCGGAATTTCTCCGGCCCGTTCTTGGGCAGCAGCAGAAACTGCATCAGGGCGCGATGGCTCTTCAGCACGCCGCCGTCGGCATACAGATAGCCTTTCTTCTTGATGTTCCACCAGGGCGGCGCGTCGTGGTCGTGGTGCAAAAGTGTGGGCGGGAAGCGGTCGCGGTGGACGTTCAGATCGGCGTCGCGATAGGTCAACAGCACGATGCCGAAGATCACGGCGTTGGTGGTTCCGATGGTGGTGCCCAGCGGCATGGCCGCGCCGCCCAGATCCATGTGCGAAAGCGTCTTGCCCAGCCGCAGCTTGGTTGCCCGCACGTCGTCGGTCAGGGTCTGCAAGGCATAGAGCGTGTTCGGGGCGCCGGGAATCACCCGGCCGGCCACCTTGCCCCCGTGGCAGGCAAAACAGTTCATCACCCAGCCGCCGCGTCCATCGTCGACATACTGCAAGGCCACTCCGCCCGTTCGTCCGGGCGCCTCGGTCAGCCCGTAACGGGAAAAGGCCATTTTCCGCCGTTCTTCGGGCGTGGCCTTTTCGGCCCGCGAACGCGACGGTTCTTCCCAGACCTTCCACAGATCGTCGAACACTTGCTGATCGAAGTCGGGCGGCAAGTAGGTTTTCGTCGTCAGCCAGCGGTAGCCCCGTTCGGCGGCCGATTCTTCGCCCGGCCGGCGCGCGTTATCGCCGTCGCCGCCCCAGGCGAGCGACGAAAGCGTCGCGCAGAATAAGAACGTGCCCAATCTCATTTCGATACCTTTGCTGCCATAACCGGAGTCTAGGCCGGCGGATTAACGGCCACAAGCGGAAGGTGTGGCGGGACAGGACCAGCGAGTTTGTCGGCCGCCGGTTGACGACCATCTCGACATGGCCGCTCCCAATCTGCTACAGATACGCCAATCGCAGTTCGACGCGGCGACCGGCGACGTCGAGGTGGCATGTCTGCGAGGTCCGTTTCGCTTTGATGAAATCGGGAATGGCGCGCAGGCAGGCGTCGAGGAAAACCAGTTCCTCGGCGGTGGCAGAACGCGGAGTGCGGCCCGGCATGAGCCGCATCACCGCGGGCCACGCTTCCGGCGCGGCGACCGGCCAGCCCAACCGCTCGATGAGCTGCAGATCGACCGCCGCCATGATCTGCGCCTCGTCGTAGCAAACCGCCAAGGCGCGGTTCTCATCGGGGCCGGCGTAGCCGCCAAGCATCGCCTTGGTGATTTCCAAGTCGTCGTAGACGCAGAGGCCCAACTGCACGCCCGTTCGCCCGAGCACGACCGCGTATCGCGGGCCCATCGCCGGGTCGTCGCAACGGATTTCGATCGGCACTTCGCCCGGCACGCGGCGCCACGGGGCCTCGCGGAAATAATACTCCGCCGCCTCATAGAACGATTCCATCTGGGTACGGGTCACGCCTTTGCCGTCGGCCAACGCGCACTTCTCGGAGCCGTCGATGCTGCGGGCCAAGTCGAGACAGAAGTCGTTGAACTCGGGCATTTCGTCAACCAGCCGGCAAGCGATTCCCGCGGCCTCAAGCCGCGGCCGGAGGTGGTCGTAACCATCCGAATCGGAAAGCTCGATCAGCCGCGGCCGCTGGGCCGGCCGGCCGCGCGTGCCGCACATCGCCCGAACGAGAAACTCCAGCAGCATGTCGGGCGTGGGACCGCCCGGCGTGTGCGCGGTCAGCAGCGCGCTGGCAGGCGACTTTTCAAGCACGAGTACCGACCACGGCCGATACGCCCCTTCGCGTTCGTTCATGACCCACGCCGGCGACCGCACAAAGTCGGCCTGCCACACCGCGTCGGTCTGAGGAAAGTCGCGGATATCGACGTCCTCGGCGGGCGGCTTGTCTTCCTGCTCGAGCAGGCGGTGCATGCCTTCGAGCATTTGCCCGACCGGTTGCGGATCTTTTTCGCACCGGCAGCCGACGCCGATTTTCGCCAGCCAAGGTTTCCAGGCATCGCACAAGTCGCGACGGCCCACGACCAGCTCGGCGGGCCGCGCGGGCTTGCCGTCGAGCGGACGGATAAAGGCCGGCACGAGCTCGTTCCAGGCCACCACTTCCGTAAGCGGGCGGTCGATCACGGTCATGACCCGCATCTCTTGGCCTTCGATGTTCGCCACGCCGAACAGCCACATCGCCCCATCGTCGCCCGGAAGCCCGTCGTCGCCCGGCCGCTCGTCTTGGCACCTCCTCAAACCGACTTGCCACGTTTCGCGCCGCGACGGGAGCGACCGCAGCTCGTCGTGCGGGAAGCGGCGCGGCACGTCATCCGCCTGCGCGCTCGCTGGTGGAACCTTCAAAATCCGCCTCGCCCACACCGCGGCACCCGGCACCGACCGCCAGGCCGGCAGGAACAGGCGGGCGCAGCCAAAGGCCCGCTCGGCGGTGCTCGCGTCGAACCGCACCTCGCGGCGCGCGTCGACCAACTCCTCTTGCAACAGGTAGCGTTTGAAACCCGGTTCCAGCCGGTCGGCCTCGACCAGCAGCCGCTGCGCCTCGTCGCTGTCGCCGCGGTGGCGGAAGGCATCGAGCGCCTGAACGAATCGCCACACGCCGGAGTGTTCGTCGCGCTCGCGCAGCAACTTCTCGAGCTCGCCGAACCTGCCTAGCTCGAACAAGCACGACGCCAACCAATAGCGCGCAAAGTGCGGATCGTCGGGATCCGTTACCAGCAGGTCGCGAAAAAAGAATTCGGCCTCGTCATAATGGCCGCTGGTCCACCTCGCGCACGCCACTTGAAGCCTGGGCGGCGTGGCGCCGGGCCTGGCCTCGCCGTGTGGCCCGACCGAAACCCCTTGTGCCGCAACCCGCGCCCGCCGAGGCTGTTTTTTCTTGTCCTTGCCGGCCTTTCGTGACATTTTGACCTCCGTGTTTTTCGTGTGCCGCGCAACTCGCGCGGGATTGCGGCCATTATAATACATCGCCTCGATTGTCAAAGCTCAAGCAATTCCGATTCGTGTGAATGAGCGTTGATGAGTGTTCGAGGAATTCCAGACCTAGCGAGTTAAGGGCGAAGCCAACCCACTGACGCCAGGGAGTATCCTTCTCGCAAACCAGATCGGCCCGCGGAAACTCGATTTCCAGCAGCTCCTTCGGCACGCGCCACCTTTCGATCGCGCGATCGCCATCGGCTGTTGCCGCGCGCTGCCTCACAGAATAGGCGACCGACACGTCGCCCTACGTGGGGGCCAGAAAAGCTGCTGCGCTCGGCCGAGCATTCAGCCTTTCAGGTGGTGGCGTCGATGACCCGGCCCGTTCGTAAGGGGATGAAAGATGATGTTTGGCCAGGGCGCTCCTATCGAGAAAACTGCCAGGCATCTAACGCTCATCGCGCTCGGCGGAGCAAGCCTCGGTCAGGGAGCCGGGAATGACGGCCAATGCCTGCCGGACCTCTTCCAAGGTAATACTCGGATCTCCCTCCGAAAGGCAGTACGTCAGAAACGCCTTGTCCTCGATCTCGACAGCGGCGTCCGCTTCTTCATCGATGCGGACGATGACCCGTTGCTTGCTTGAATCTGCTTGAACATCCGTGGCGGATCGGAGGGCAAATCGGTCTCACCGTCGGCCGCCAGGTGAAACGCGTCACGCGGCGCGGCGCAGTCCGCCAAGTCGCCCGCCGGCGATGGCGTCCAGCAAATCCAGCAGTTCGCGCTCGTAACGCTCGGCGTTGAACCGCAGCGCCTGCTTGCGGGCCAGCGAGGCGGGAAACTGATGCGGATGGGCCTCGAACCAACGCAACGCCGCCACCAGCGCTTCGGGCGTTTGCTCGTCGAAAAACAACCCCGTGCCGGCACGCCGCTCGTCCGCCGGCACGATCGTTTCCGTCGCGCCGCCGCGGCCATACGCCACCACCGGAGTGCCGCAGGCTTGGGCCTCGACCGGCACGATGCCAAAATCCTCTTGCCCCGGAAAAATCAGCGCCCGGCAACGGCGGAGATAATCGCGAATCACCTCGTCGGGCTGCCAGCCCAAAAAAGTAGCGTGCCGCCCGGCCAGCCGCTTCAGCCGCCGTGTTTCGGGCCCGGAGCCGATGATAACCAGATCGCGACGCATGCGCCGGCAGGCTTCGATCGCCAGCTCGGTTTTTTTATAGGGCACGAGTGCCGACACGCAGAGATAGAAGTTCTCGCGGCCCACCGCCGCCGGCGCGTAAAAGTCGGTATCGACCGGCGGGTAGATGACCTCGCTGGGCCGATCGTAGCAATCGGCGATCCGCCGCGCGACCGTCTGGCTGATCGCCACGTAGTGGGTCACGCGGTGACTGCTGGCACGGTCCCACTCGCGAATGCGGTCGAGAAGCTGGTCGCGCGTCGACGACAACGTGCGGCGGGGAAGACCGAGCACGGACCCCAGCCGGCCGGACGGCTCCGGGGCCGCCCGATCTGCGAAGTAATCGTCGCGCAACTGCCAGGCATAACGCATGGGCGTGAAGCAATAGCAGACGTGCGGCACGCCCGGCGGCGGTTGCACGCCCTTGGCCACGGCGTGGCTGAAGCTGACCACCAGGTCGATGTCGGCCGGCAGACGAAAGCTCTCGATGGCCCGCGGCATGGCCGGCAGCCAATAACGGTAGTGCCGCTCGATCCAGGGCAATCGTTGCAAGAAACTGGTGTTGATGCGCATTCGCTCGATCTCCGGCGCCAGCCGTCCCCGCGCGTGCAGCAGCGTGAACAGCTCGGCGTCGGGAAAGCGCCGGCAAAGCGCGGCCAGGCACTTTTCGCCGCCCCGCATGCCGGTGAGCCAGTCGTGGACGAGAGCGAGTTTCATCGTCTACCTTATAGTGGGATTCATCGGAATACAGAACACAGAAACGTGATCCGCGGACTGATCTTCGATCTGGACGGCACGCTCGTCGATTCGGGCCTCGACTTCGATCGCATCCGCCGCGAAATGGGCCTCGTCGAAAAGCAGCCGATTTTGGAAGCGCTCGCCGACCTTCCCGAACCGCGGCGAAGCGAGTGCTGGGCCATCCTCGACCGGCATGAGCGCGAGGGCGCCGAACGGGCCACGCTGATGCCCGGCGTGGCCGACTTGATGGCCGCCCTGGAACGACGCGGGCTTCGCCGGGCGGTTTTTACGCGAAACGGGCGGCAGGCGACGCTGCTCACCCTGCGGCGGTTGAATCTGCACTTCGACACGGTCGTCGCTCGTGAAGACGCACCCGCCAAACCCAACCCAGCCGGAATCTGGAATATCTGCGCGATCTGGGGACTGCCGCACGAGCAGGTGGCGATGGTGGGCGATTATCTGTTCGATATCGAGGCGGGGCGCCGGGCCGGAGTGCGGACGGTTTGTTACGCGGCCGGCCGCACGTTGGCCGACGTCGAAGCCTGGGGCGCGGGGTTCGCGGTCGAGTGTTTCAGCCGGCCCGAAGAATTCCTGGCTTGGCTGGAGCATTCGGGCTAGGGGGCTTCTCGCCGATTTGCTACCATCCGGCCCCATTTTCGATGCGAGGAAACTCTATGCTGTCCGGCCGGAGCAGGTTGGTGTTGGTAATCGGAAACTCACTGTTCGCGAGCGTGCTGTGCGGACCCGCGCTGGGTCAGGACGCGCCGCGCCGCAACGCACGGACGGCCAACCGTTCGGCTCCGCCGGCGCCGCGAGCGGGCAAGAGCCAGTCGGTATATGGCCCGAAAGCACCGCCGCAGGTCGCCGCCCGCCCCCACACCGCCCTGGGCGGCAGGCTCGGCCAGTTCGCCCCGCAGCCGCGGCGGCCGCAGGCCTCGTGGGGCCAACTTTCGCCGGAAGAAGAATCGGAACTCGAACTGGTGCTTCAGGCCTGGGAGAAGCAAACGAGCGAAGTGAAGACGCTGTATTGCACCTTTCAAAGCTGGAAATACGACAAGGTCTTCGGCAAAGCCGACGTGCCAAGCCGTATCTACCGCGGCGTCATCCTCTATGCCGCGCCCGACAAGGGGCATTACCGCATCACCGAAGAAGCGGAAGACCCGACGGTCGATCCGCCGTCGTTTGTGAAGAGAGACGGCGAATATTGGGTCTGTGACGGCAATGCCGTCTATGAGTTCAATTACAAAGAAAAACAGCTCATCGAGCGCCGCTTGCCCGACGAATTGAAGGGCAAAGCGATCTCCAACAGCCCCCTGCCATTTGTGTTTGGCACCACCGCGGCGCAGATGCGCCAGCGCTATTGGATGCGACTCGTCACGCCGCCCGATCTGGTGGGCAAAAAAATTCTCTTGCGAGTGGAACCGATGCACCCCGAAGACAGGGCAAACTATCAGCGTGCCACCGTAGTCCTGGCCGAGAAACAGATGATGCCGAAGGCGGTCAGCCTGGAACTGCCCAACGGCAACAGCATCAATTATCTCTTCGACCCGCCATCCATCAACAATCCGTGGAAGAAGTTCTGGGGGGTGTTCGAGGTGCCGGGGACGCCCCGCGGCTGGAAGCGGATCGTGGAAGATCCGCCCACCCCTGGCAATCGCCCCGCGCCTCCCGCCGACAGTCAGACACTGCGCGTGCCGATCGGTCCACGTCGCAAATAAGCCACCTGCGCCTCGTGTGTGCCTTCGCACCGGCAACGATCACTCCGCACCCACGAGCTCATACACTCGGCCGTGCTTGAGTAGCCAAGGTCTGTCGCCGCTCTCCGCGGGGGCCGCGACCTCTTTCAACAATTCGACTTTCTCGGCTTCATAACACGGTTCGGAGGGATCGTCGGCCGGGATGACCATTTCCACGTCGACCGCGACGACAAACCGGCCACTTTCAATGAGCCGCGTTCTGGTCACTCGCTTGCCAGCGATCCGCATGGCTTACTCCTCGTCGAAAAAATGCACCATCTCGCGACTCCGACGGACCAAGCGGTATTGGGCGACGGAGCGAAACTTTCGGTGGTGATACCGTTTGGCAAGATGTAAAGAGCATCTCTGTAGGGAACGGACTCCGTGCCGTTCCGGAAAGTGCGATTCGACGGTATTTGGCCGGTTCACAGAACGGCACGGAGTCCGTTCCCTACAGAACACGGCGGGTTTTTCTTGACGGCGCGCTTCAATCCCAGCCACCGTTGAACAGCGTCCTGAGGAGCAAAGGCGCAAAAGGCTCCTCCTTGCCATGGCGGCACTGCACGTTCCTCTCTTGACTTGGGCGCCATTGCCGCATATCGTTCATCGTTGATAAACGATTTTAATAAGGACCGAAACGGTGAACGCCAAACGACGCTGCGTGACGCCGGCCGATCAGGCATCGCGGCCGGTCCCGGACAGCCGCGACAAAGACGAGGCGCTCGCGAAGCTGGCTTGGGCCCTCGCCCACCCGGCCAGGGCGCGCATTCTGCGCATCCTGCTGGCCCGAGAGGCGTGTATCTGCGGCGAGCTCGTCGATCAGATGGACCTGGCCCAATCGACGGTGTCGCAGCACCTGAAAACCCTCAAGGAGTCGGGCCTGATCACGGGCGAGATCGACGGGCCCAAAGTTTGTTACGGCGTCAACACGGCTGTGCTGGCGCGGCTCAAGCAGCTCGTCGCCGCGCTCTGAGCGGTTTTTTTTCAAACAATCAGCGTTAATCGACGATAAACGATAATAATTCGTGACAGTCCGCGTCTTTGACAGAAAGGACAAAACCATGACATTGCTCCAAGTCTTCGATCGGCCGATGTGCTGTCCGACCGGCCTGTGTGGCCCAAACATCGACCCCGTGCTGCCGCGTTTCGCCGCCGACCTGGACTGGCTCAAAGGGCAGGGCGTGGCGGTCGAGCGTTACAACCTCGCGCAGCAGGCGTCGGCCTTCACGGCCCACCCTGATGTCCAGCAACTGCTGGCCCGGTACGACGTGAAGTGCCTGCCCCTTATCCGCGTCGACGGCCGCGTGGTGGGCAAGGGGGTTTACGCGTCTCGCGAAATGTTGGCCCGCTGGTGCGGTCTGCAGCTCAGCCAGCCGCTGGCGCAAGCCGCGGCCAGTGCGTGTGGACAGGCGGGCTGTTGTTAAGAAAGCGAGACACCGCATGGACTTTCTCCAAACTCCCACGCGGAACATCTTTTTCACCGGCAAGGGCGGCGTCGGCAAGACCTCGCTCGCCTGCGCCACGGCGGTCACGCTGGCGGACCGGGGCGAGAAAGTGCTGCTGGTCAGTACCGACCCGGCCAGCAACCTCGACGAGGTGCTGGGCACCGAGTTAGGACACGAGCCGACGCAGGTGCGCGGCGTGCCCAACTTGTGGGCCCTGAATATCGACCCCGAAGCTGCGGCGCGCGAATACCGGGAGCGAATGGTCGGGCCGTACCGGGGCGTCTTGCCGGATGCGGCAGTGGCCAGCATGGAAGAACAGTTCTCGGGTTCCTGCACGATCGAGGTCGCGGCCTTCAATGAGTTTGCCCGTCTGCTCGGCGACCGCGAAGGCACCGCCGGCTTTGACCATGTGATCTTCGACACCGCGCCGACGGGGCATACGTTGCGGCTGATGTCGCTGCCTTCCGCTTGGGACGGCTTTTTGGCTACGAATACCACCGGCGCGTCGTGCCTGGGGCCGCTGGCCGGCTTGCAGGCCCAACAGCAACTCTACCGCGACGCCATTCAGGCGCTCGCCGACTCGTCGACGACCACGCTCGTCCTGGTCAGCCGGCCCGATGCCGACGCGTTGGGAGAAGCCGAACGGACGAGCCAGGAACTGTCGGCGCTGCGGATCGACAATCAGCAGCTTGTCGTCAACGGCGTATTCGTGGCCACGGACAAGTGCGACCCCGTCGCGCTGGCGATGGAACTGCGAAGCCGCGAAACGCTGGACCAGATTCCCGCCGGGCTGACGCACTTCGTCCGCACCATACTGCCCTTGGCGCCGCGCAACCTTCTCGGAGCCGATGCCCTCCGCGCTTTTGTTCGCGGAGAATCCTTCAAACCGATCGCGGATCGCCCGCGGCGCGCGGCCGCATTGCCATCCCTGGACGGCCTGCTGGACGAACTGGCCGCCGCCGGCCATGGTGTGATTTTGACGATGGGCAAGGGGGGCGTCGGCAAGACGACGGTGGCCGCGGCCCTCGCGGTCGCCCTTGTCGAGCGAGGCTTTCCGGTTCACCTGACGACCACCGATCCGGCGGCGCACGTGTCGGACGCGGTGAACGGTGATCGGCCGAACCTAACGATCAGCCGGATCGACCCGCGGGCCGAGACCGCCGCCTACACCGCCGAGGTCATGCGGACCGCCGGCGCTTCGCTCGACGAACAGGGCAAGGCCCTGCTCGAAGAAGATCTGCGCTCGCCATGCACGGAGGAAATCGCGGTCTTTCAGGCCTTCGCCCAGACCGTGGCGGGCGGAGAGAAGGGCTTCGTCGTTCTCGACACCGCTCCGACCGGGCACACGATTCTCTTGCTGGATGCGGCACTGGCGTACCACCGCGAGGTGACCCGGCAAAGCAGCGGGATGCCCGAATCCGTCCAGAAGTTGCTGCCGCGGCTCCGCGATTCGCGATTCACGCGGGTGCTGATTGTCACGCTGCCGGAGGCCACGCCGGTGCATGAAGCGGCGAAGTTGCAACGAGACCTTCTACGGGCGGGGATCCAGCCGTTCGCCTGGGTCGTCAACCAAAGCCTGACCCCGCTCGTGGTGACCGACCCGGTGCTTTTGGCGCGCCAGGCAGAGGAGGCCGCGTACCTCCGCGAAGTGATCGACCAACAGGCGGGGCGGATCGCGATTCTTCCGTGGCGGAAAGATCCAAAGGTTTGAGCCGTCGTGTGCGATTTCGCCCGTTCGCGCGCCCGGCAGCGCGCCTGACCTGCAAATGCCGCCGCAAAGGACGGCGATCTTGGTGAACACGCGACATGGGAGTGGGTTGTTCAGGCCCGTTGTTTTCGCGAGCGCTTTGGCACCTGTCATGCTTAATTCGAGGAAGTGCGCGGGCATCGGCTCACTTATCACCAGCTTCGGCGCGCGGCGTGCATCACTCGTCTCCGCTCGAGTCGACGGCTTTTGCCAATCTGTGGGGTTCCTTGGCCAACAAAGGAGAACGTCAATCATGGCAGCGACCCAGACGCCCGCGCCAAGCGCGGCGCAGGCCGCATGGCACGGCATTCCGCGGAGGGAAATCCCTTGGTTTCCAGCCATTGACGAACAAGCCTGCATCAACTGCGGCCTCTGCTACGTGACTTGCGGCCGCTTGGTTTTTGAAATGGACGAGGCAAAGCGGAAGGCCGTGGTGGTTGAGCCCTACCGCTGCATGGTCGGTTGCACCACCTGTGGCAATATCTGTCCGACGGAAGCGATTGCTTTCCCCGACAGGAGTGTGGTCCAGAAGATCGAGCGGGAGAACAAGATTCTCAAGCTCGTGCATCAGGAAGCGAAGGCCAAAAAGGCCAAGGTCGCCCTCGACAAGGCGCGCGCCAGGGCGGCGGAGACGGTGTCCGCCATTGTTCCCCAGGTCGAATTCGAGGTGGCGGGCGACTTTGGCGACAAGCGCTTCATGATGCAACTTTACGAGTTCATCAAGGACCGCGATTGCGACGTCGTGCAATTCGCCATGGAAAACCCCACGCTCAAAGGCACCCTCGGCGGCAAGGCGCCCTCGCATTGCCGCTTTCGGCTGGTCTCCGAATGCTATGAGAACGTTCAACCGTATGTCCAAGGGATTCACGAGTTGATTCAGCGGAATGGGCTGGTGCTGACAAACGAACGCAAGGTTTGATTGGCCCGGCGATGCGCACGGCAACAACGCAAGAAGTATCGGAAGCACGCGGCACGTCAGCCAGTCCCGCGGTCGTCGCCGCCAGTCAGGCGGCGGCCACGCAGAGCGGACCTTCCTTTGGTCCGGAAGCCCACGCAGTCGAAAAGGCGGCGATCTCGAGAAAGAAGCTCGCGCGTGTGGTTTTGCTTTTGCTTGTCGCCGGCTTCGCCGCCACGGGCGCGCTAACCTGGCCTTGGCCATTCGTTCACGAGCGCAAGCCCGCCAGTGAGCTGGTTCTTTACGGGAACGTAGACATTCGGCAGGTGCAACTGGCTTTCAACGGCAACGACCGGATTGCGGCCATGCACGTCGTAGAAGGCGATCGCGTGCGGCAAGGCCAACTGCTGGCCACGCTCGACGCGCGCCGCCTGAAAGCGGCAGCCGAGCGCACCGCCGCGCAGGTCGAGGCCCAAAGGCAAGTCGTGGCGCGATTGGAGGCGGGAACGCGGAGCGAGGAAATCCGCAAGGCCCGCGCCGACGTGCAGTTGTCAGAAGCCGACCTGAAAAACGCCAAACGGACCTATGGCCGTTGGGGCTCTCTGGCCGAGTCGAAGTCCGCTTCCCAACAAGAGGCCGACGTCGCCGAAACCGCCGCCGAGGTGGCCGAGGCGCGACGCAACGCCAATCAAGCGTTGCTCGATCTGGCCGTCGCCGGCCCGCGGAAGGAGGACATCGCCGAGGCCAGCGCCACGCTGAAGAACGTCGAGGCCCAATTGGTCCTGGCGGAAACCGAGTTGGCCGACTGCTCTCTGTACGCGCCCAGCGATGGCACCGTCGAAGACCGCATCCTGGAACCGGGCGACATGGCTTCGCCCCAAAAAAGCGTTTATACCCTCGCGCTCAGCGACCCGGTCTGGGTGCGGGCCTATCTCTCGGAACCGGACCTGGGGAAGATAAGTCTGGGAATGGCCGCCGAGGTCGAGACCGACAGCTATCCCGGCAAGCGCTATCGGGGATGGATCGGCTTCATCGCGCCCACGGCCGAATTCACGCCGAAATCCGTGGAGGTCCGCCAACTTCGCACTCGCCTGGTTTATCAAGTTCGCGTGTTCGTCAAGAACCCGCGCGACGAGCTTCGGCTCGGCATGCCTGTGACGGTATACGTGCCCTTGGACCAGCCTCGCCCCGCGGAAGGCTGGGCGGAGAGGAAAGCCGCTGAGTGAAATGGTTGCCAACTCGTCAAACGGTGAAACGCCAACTTTGGGTGCTGATTCACGCGCCGCCGTCATCGAGTTTCGCCGCGTCGACAAGGGCTTTGGCGCCGGGCGCAAACGCACTCAAGCCCTGCGGAACGTCAGCTTTGGCGTGCGCCGTGGAGCGGTGACAGGGCTGATTGGTCCCGACGGCGCCGGCAAGACGACCCTCATGCGGCTGGCGGCGGGGCTGTTGGCGCCCGAAGCGGGCCAGGTCGTTGTTTTGGGCAGAGACGCCTCCGGCGACTCGCTGGCCGTGCAAAGCACCATCGGCTACATGCCGCAACGGTTTGGCCTGTACGAGGATCTCACGGTGGCCGAAAACCTCGCTCTTTACGCCGACCTGCAAGGGGTGCCCCATGAACAGCGAGCGGACCGCTACCGCGAGCTGCTGGGCATGACCGGGCTGGCGCCGTTCACTCGCCGCATGGCCGGCCGACTCTCGGGAGGCATGAAGCAAAAACTGGGGCTTGCCTGTACGCTCGTCCGATCGCCGCCGGTATTGCTGCTGGACGAACCGACCGTGGGCGTCGATCCCGTCTCGCGGCGGGAACTCTGGTCCATCGTCTACCGTCTCGTCGAGCAAGAGGGAATGAGCGTGCTTCTCAGCACGCTGTATCTGGACGAGGCCGAACGGTGCCATGAGGTCGTGGTGCTGCACGAGGGCGAGGTCTTGGGACAAGGTCCACCGGCGAGTTTTAGTTCGTCTTTGCAGGGCCGCACTTTTGTGGTGTCGGCGCCCGCCGCGAAAAAGCGCGACGTTCAAGCCCGGCTGCGCTTCGCTCCCGGGGTGGTCGACGCCGTGATTCAGGGCGATCGGGTGCGGTTGGTCCTGGAGAGCGGGCTAGCTTCTGATGCCCAGCGATTCCTTTCGGAGCGGGCGGGCGCTTCCCTGGAGCGCGTGCCGCCGCGGTTTGAAGACAGCTTCATCGCCATGCTTCAATCGCGCCGGCCGAGAGCGGCCGTTGAGGAATGGACGAATGGCGAAAAGGAGGCAACGAGCGCGGTTCCCGCGGCCTTGCCCCCAGCGGCGGCCGCTTCGCAAGAAAGCGTGATCGAAGCGCGCGGCGTCGAACGGCGGTTCGGCGACTTCGTCGCGGTCAACCGCGTGACGTTCGACGTCAGGCGGGGCGAAGTCTTCGGTTTGCTGGGGGCGAACGGCGCGGGCAAGACGACCACTTTCCGGATGCTGTGCGGCCTGCTCCCGGCCAGCGCCGGCGCGCTGCGCGTCGCGGGAGTCGACGTTCGCCGCGCGGCGGCCGCGGCGCGGGCCCGTCTGGGTTACATGTCGCAAAAGTTTTCCCTGTACGGCAATCTCAGCGTGCGACAAAACTTGCGGTTTTTCAGCAGTGCCTACGGCTTGTCGGGCCGACGCCGCGCCGACCGCTTGGCCTGGGCGCTGGAACAGTTTCAACTTGAACCTCTGGCCGATGCGACCAGCGCCGAGCTGCCTCTCGGTTACAAACAGCGCCTGGCCCTGGCCTGCGCCCTGATGCACGAGCCCGACATTCTCTTTCTCGACGAGCCGACCTCCGGCGTCGATCCGCTGGCGCGACGCGAATTCTGGCATCGCATCAACCAGCTCGCGGCACGCGGCGTGACGGTGCTCGTGACCACCCACTTCATGGAGGAAGCCGAGTATTGCGACCGGCTGGCCATCATGGCCAGCGGAGAAATACTCGCCCTCGGCACTCCCGAAGACGTCAAGCTTCTGGCCCGCTCGACCACGCGACCAGAACCGACCATGGAAGAGGCGTTCATCCACCTGATCGAAGGCGGGCGGCGAGGACAGACCGCATGAACGAAGGCGACGGGCAACGGCACGTTCCCGATCGGCCGCGGGGCGGGGGCGCCATGCGCCTCCGCGGACTGGTGCGGAAAGAGTTTCTGCAGGTGCTGCGCGATCCGAGCAGCATCGCCATCGCCTTCGTGATGCCGGTGGTGCTGCTCTTGATCTTCGGCTACGGACTTTCACTCGACGCGGAACACGTGCCGCTGGCCGTGGTCGTCGAGCAACCGAGCGCCGACGCCGCCAGCTTCGTCAGCGCGTTCCAGCATTCCCGCTACTTCGACCCCATCCCCATGTCGACGATGAACCAGGCCGAGCAGGCGCTGCGGACACGCCAAGTGGACGGCATCGTCCATCTCCGCGAAGACTTCGCGCGGCGGCGGCGCGGCCCCGGTGGCGCTCGCGTGCAGATCATTCTCAACGGCGTCGACGCCAACACCGCGCGGTTGGTCCACGGTTACGTGACTGGGGCGTGGGAAAAATGGCTCGAGCACGAGGCGCAAACGAGCGCGGTGGGCGAGCAAACGCCGGTGCGCGTGACGGAGCGGGTCTGGTTCAATAGCGAGCTGCGCAGTCGAGACTTTCTCGTTCCGGGGCTGATTGCCGTCATCATGACGCTCATCGGCGCTCTGCTGACCGCCATGGTGATGGCCCGCGAGTGGGAACGCGGCACGATGGAGGCTCTGCTCGTCACGCCCGTCGCCGTCCGCGAGATCCTGCTGGGGAAACTCATCCCCTATTTTGTTCTGGGCACGGGAGGACTGGTGTTGTCGGTGGCCGCCGCCGTGTGGCTGTTTGACATTCCGCTGCGCGGCTCGCTCGCCGTGCTGTTCGCCGCCTCCGCGCTGTTCCTGCTGGCGGCCCTGGGAATGGGGTTGCTGATTTCCATCGTGGCGAAGAATCAGTTCGTGGCGGGACAGGTCGCCATCATTGTCACGTTCCTGCCCGCCTTCATTCTGTCGGGCTTCATTTTCGATATCGGCAGCATGCCGCGCCCCATCCAGGCGATCACGCACCTGATTCCTGCGCGCTATTTGGTGTCCATACTGCAAACGGTCTTCCTGGCCGGCGATGTGCCGGGAATCATTCTGCCAAACGGCGCGGCGTTGCTCGTCATGGCGGCCTTCTTCCTGGGCTTGACCCGCTGGAAATCGCGCAAGCGGCTGGAGTGAGAAATGACCGTCTGGCAACGGGTGTTCGCCCTGATCATCAAGGAGTTCCTGGCGCTGCTCAAGGACCCCAAAAGCCGCTTCGTGATTGTCGTTCCGCCGATCATTCAGTTGCTCGTGTTCGGCTATGCGGCCACCTACGATCTGAGCGACATTCCCTACGCCGTCTATAACGAAGACACGGGGCCGGACGCGCGGGAACTGCTGGCCGGGTTCCGACTTTCTCGTCATTTTCGCGAAGTCGCCCGGCTGACGCACGACGGCCAGATCGTTCCGCTGATCGACAACCGCGAGGCGTTGCTGGTGGTACACGTCGGCCCGCGCTTCAGCCGCGACTTGGCGACCGGCGGTTCCTCGCGGGTGCAGGTGCTCGTGGATGGCCGCGATTCCAACACCGCCCTGCTGGCGTTGGGCTATGTCAGAAGCATCGTCCACCGTTTCAACGTCCAATGGGCGGCACGCCACGGACAAGCGAAGCCGCCCGCTCAACTCGAGATGCGCCCCTGGTTCAACCCGAACCTGCAAAGCCGCTGGTTCATCGTTCCGGGCATCGTCGCACTGCTGACCTTGGTGGTGACGATGCTGGTTACGTCGCTGTCGGTCGCGCGAGAGCGCGAACAGGGCACGTTCGATCAATTGCTGGTCACGCCCTATCGCCCGGCCGAGGTGCTGATGGGCAAGGCCCTGCCCGGCTTTTTCATCGGCGTGGCGGAAGCCACACTCATTATCGCCACGGCGGTATTTTGGTTCGAGGTTCCGCTGTTGGGCAGCCTACTGACGCTTTACACGGGGGTGGCGTTGTTCCTGGTCTCCGCGATTGGCGTGGGCCTGATGATTTCCTCGCTGGCGGTGACCCAGCAGCAGGGCCTGCTTGGCGCGTTTCTGTTTTTGGTGCCCGCCATTATTCTGTCGGGTTTTGCCACGCCGATCGCGAACATGCCGCCGTTGCTGCAGCGTCTCACCTTGCTGAATCCGATGCGTTATTTCGTGGTGGTGCTGCGGGGCGTATTCCTGGAAGGCACGCCCTTTAACATGCTGCTCGGCGAGTTTTGGCCCATGGCCTTAATTGGTGTCGTGAACCTCGCCGTGGCGGGATGGCTCTTTCGCCGGCGGTTGTACTGAGCGGCGTATTAGAAGCCTTTCACAAAGAAGAACGTCAGCCGGTTGCCGAACGGATCCGGGCCGACAAGCGGAATCTCATAGCCGCCGGCCAGGAAGTATTCCCCGCCCAAGTGCGTGCGGAAACCGGGCGTGAGGCTGAAAAAGGTGTGGCCCGGCGCACTGCTGAGATTGTTGTGCATATTGGCCGAAACGTAGTATTGGAAGTCGCCGATCAGGAAACGATCGTGCTCGGTGATCGTTTCCCCGATGGCCAAGATCGACTGCAGGTTCGTCGGCAGCACGTTGAAGTTGTTCAGCGGAACGTCGAGGCCCATCGAACCACGCATGCTCCAACGGCCGGCGAAATGATGCCAGAACTGCACGTCGGGAAAGAGTCTCTCCAGGCCGTTGAAGGTCGAAAGCGTGCCGGTGGGCATGCGCGTGCGGAGGCCCGCGATCACCGACGTCCGCCGCGATTCGTGCAGCATCACCCGCGTCGTGATGTTGAAGTCGCCGAACGCGGTGGCGCCCCCCACTCCGCCGATGCTGCTCGCCGTGGTCACGAATGGCTCGTCGAGGCTGATCCACAGCCGGCGGCTCAGGGGAGACTGGAACTGAAACAGCCCCAGGTTCGCGTCCTGCCCCGAGGGCAAACCTTCGGTGTTCGTGTAAACCAGCACCAGGTTGCGAAAAAACAGGCCGTCGGCCGAGTTGACCCACCCTTGCCGCCGTGGCATATCGGCATCTTCGGGCGGCGCGATCCACGGGTCGTCCCAGCCATCGGTGAAGAAGTTCCTGAGCAGCAACGGCGTGAACGGCTCATCCGTGCCACTGCCAAAAATCGACTCCGCCACGACCTCCAACGGGCCATAACGCCGCCGCGCGCGCGGAACCAGGACTTCGTCCGACGGCCCGGCGTCGTCCATGACACCGCTTTGGCCGAACGAGTCTTGCGCCGCTGCGAACACGAGCATCGCAACCGCGACCACAACCGCCGAGCGTCCATGCCGGGCCGGGTTCCGCACTGTTGACTCCTTTTTACGACGGTTTCGACAATCGCTCCAACGACGCGGTCGGCCGCTCGCTTGGTGAACTCGATGCCGCAACGACCTCATTCGACCGAAAGTATTGTTGCCGCAGGGCCAGCGCCACGTTGACCAGCCCGATCAGCACCGGCACCTCGACGAGCGGGCCGATGACGGCCGCGAACGCGGCCCCCGAATCAATGCCGAATACGGCCACCGCCACCGCGATCGCCAATTCGAAGTTGTTGCTGGCCGCGGTGAAGGAGAGGGTCGTGGTCTTCGAGTAGTCGGCCCCCAGCATCTTGCCCATCGCGAAAGACACGGCGAACATGACGACGAAATAGATCGCCAGCGGCAGTGCCACCCGCAGCACGTCGAGCGGCAGCCGAACGATCGACTCCCCTTGCAGCGAAAACATCACCACAATCGTAAACAGCAGCGAGATCAGCGTGATTGGGCTGATGCGCGGAATGAACACCGACTCGTACCACTCGCGTCCGCGAGCGCGCACCAGCATGAAGCGAGTAATCATCCCGGCGAGAAACGGCACGCCCAAATACACGAACACGCTTTGCGCCACGGCGCTGATGGTAATTCCAGAGAGATCGACCTCGCCAAAGTTGACACCCAACAGTGGCGGCAAGACCTTGAGAAACACGAAGGCGTAGGCCGAATAGAAGAACACCTGGAACACGGAGTTGAAGGCCACCAGGCCGGCCGCATACTTCGGGTCGCCCTCGGCCAGATCGTTCCAGACGATCACCATCGCGATGCAACGCGCCAGGCCGATCAACACCAGGCCCACCGCGTAGTCGGGCTTGTCCGGCAATAGCAGCACCGCCAGCGCGAACATCAGCACCGGCCCGATGATCCAGTTCTGCACCAGCGACAGTCCCAGCACGCGCGTGTTGCGAAACACTTCGCCGAGTTTCTCATAGCGGACCTTCGCCAGCGGCGGGTACATCATCAGAATCAGGCCGACCGCAATCGGGATGGACGTCGTTCCCACCGCCAACTGCGTGACGCCGTTGACCAGGCCCGGCGCGAAGTTGCCCAGGGCCACTCCCGCCAACATGGCCAGAGCGATCCACAGCGTCAGGAACCGGTCGAGCCACGAGAGGCGCGGCGGGCGGTCACAGGCGCACGAGGGGGTCATTTCGAACACTTCCTTTCTCTCGATGTTTCTCTGTAGGGTGGGACCAGCGAGCTTGCGAGCGCCGGCCCACCGTCACAGGGTTCAGGGTTCAGGGTTCAGGGTTCAGGGTTCGGGGTTCAGGGTTCAGGGTTCAGGGTTCGGGGTTCAGGGTTCAGGGTTCGGGGTTCAGGGTTCAGAAATACTTGAGTTGACCTTTGCCTGGCGCCTAATCTTGGTGGACCGGCGCTCGCAAAGCTCGCTGGTCCCACCCTACTTGCCAACTTGCCGTTCCAATTGCCGTCGCGCTTTGAGCATCACGGCGAGCATGAGCCGGCCCAGGTCGTCGCGCCGTTCCGCGTATTTCGCGGCCTCATATTCGCTGTCGTCGTAGGCTTTGGGGTCGAGGTAGGGCATCGAGATGCGCCGCGACGCGCCTTTGACCAACGGGCATTCCGCGTCGGCTTGCGTGCAGACCATCACGGCCGCGAAGCCGCTCTGTGGGTTGGCGGAATGGCCGTAGTGCTTGGAGAATTCGATGGTTTCCATGGTCGAGGTTGCGTCGCTCGACGCTTCACCCCAGCGCACCACGTAGCTTGGATTCGGCGACCCCTCCGCGCCTCGCTCGGCCTCCTCGCCGGTCGGCTCAATCTCGACGCCGATCGCCCGCAACGCGATGATCGTCCGCGGGTTAAAGGCACTCGGCGCCGTGCCGCCGCTGTAACAGTGGACCTGCGGCAACCCCCAGTAAGCGGCCGCCGCGTTGCCCATCGTGGCTCCCAGGATGCTGCGGCGGGAGTTGCCCGTGCAAACGAAGAGGATCGCCAGCGGCCTGCCGGGCTGGTAGTTGGCCGCGATCCACTCCGCCAGCTTCTCGCCGGCCGCGAGATGTGCGGCGTCGATCCGTTCGAAGGAGGTTGTCAAAGCGTCGAGGTGAGCCGCGACGCGGGGCAACAGCCGGCGGCGCGTCTTCGGCGCTTGCGAGTCGAGCGCTTGACGCATTTCGGAGGCTTGCAAACGGTCGTCGGCGCCGGCCAGCGTGTGGTAGGTTTTCGCATCCATCAGGTTGTTCTCAATTGCCCGGTTGGTGATCGTCCCGTCTTTGGCCAGCGCGGCCGTAAGCAGCGCCTTCGTCCGCTCGTCGTGCCTGGGATCGGCGGCTTCCGCGGTACCAAACCGCTGCACCGTCCAAAGTGCCCGAACGAAGGCGCCGGCGTCTCGCTTTTCATCTCGTTCAACGGCCAAGCAGACCGCCGCCGCCGCAATCAGCCCAAACACGCCAAACCAACAGCAGACCCTGATGATCGTCACGATGCCTCTCCGCGCGTTACGTTACATATCTGCCTAAACATATATATCTGTCGAAAAAAACAGCGCCAGGCCGTTAGCGTTCATCGCCGCACGGTGCGACCCTTTTCAACCGCTCGCGGTCGCGGCGTAGCTCTTGCATATCGGTCAAACAGGTGTGGAGGCAAACCATGATGCCGCGATGGAGATTGGTTTTTGCCTTCGCCAACCGGTAATGCACCCACAGACCTTCCTTGCGGCCCGTGACCAGCCCACGTTTGCGAAGATACGCCAGGTGCCTGGATACGGTCGGCTGGGGCAGTTCCAAAGCTTCGTGGATATGGCAGACGCAAACTTCGTCGGCTTCCAAGAGCAGGTGCAAAATGCGCAGCCGCACCGGATCGGCCAAGGCCTTGAGCAGTTGGCTGGACGCCTTCAGGGAATCGGTAGCGACGGCTGGCATGCGTTTGACCGAATATAGTGTCGGCCAGCGGAGGCGTCAAGTGGGGCATGGCTTCTCCGGCAAATTATCGTACTCGTCCCAGTCCTCGTGCTTGACTCTCTCCCACGCCAGGGCCGCAAGCTCTTCCCTTGTCCAGCGCGGCTGGGCCGCCGGGTGAGCTGCTGCGAATCCCGTGGCGGCCACCGGTCAGCGGCCAAGTCTGCGACTGGAAGCCGCCAATGTGTGCAGAAATCGGCTACTGCTCGGACCGACTACGTTCCCTGGCGAGGCGAACCAGCGTTTCCGCATCCCAGTTGGGCAGGATTTGATCGCGTTCCTTGGTATAGTCGCGCGGGCTGACTTCATACTGCTGAAGAAAGCGAACAGCATTGACCCAGCCAAGAGAAGCCACCAACACTTCGAACCCGCGCTGGCGGAGCTCCACCGGACTGGTGATGATCGGGGTCATGGCAACACCTCGCGGGCAAGATTCACGGGATTGACGACACGAACCTTCAAATCGAACATCATCCTCTCGACTCTACATTTGCCCTGCCGCTGTGCGCCGCTTCTCTTCTTGCAGTCTCAACCACCGCCCGCGGCGGACCCAATAGAACCGCACGGGCAAGAACAGGTCAACCACTTCGTCGGAAATCAGCAGCCCGCCCAGCACCGGCAAGGCCATCGGCGCCAGGATCTCGCCGCCCACACCTTTGGCAAACACCATCGGAAAGATGGCGATGATCGCCACGCCTTCCGTCAACAGCTTGGGCCGCAGCCGGTGCACCGCGCCTTCGATCACCGCCTGACGCAATTCGGCCAACGACTCGATATTTTCCAGCCCGCCGCGCTTTTCGATCGCTTCGCGCAGATAGACCAGCATGATGATGCCCGTCTCGGTGGCCATGCCGAAACAGGCGATGAAGCCCACCCACACCGCCACGCTGAAATCCATCGGCGGCGCGTCCCAGCCCTGCACGATCTTGGGGAACAGGTACATGAAGAACGCCCCGCCGGCCAAGGCTTCGGGCACGGCCAGCATCATCAGGATGGCGTCCATCAGGTCGTTGTAGGTCAGATAGAGAATCACGAAGATCAGCACGATCACCACCGGGAACACCACCCGCAGCGTCTTGGCCGCCCGCACCTGGTGCTCGAACTCGCCGCTCCATTCGATGTGGACGCCTTCGGGCAGCTTGACCTTCTGGGCGACCACGCGCTGCGCCTCGTCGACAAAGCCCACCACGTCGCGGCCGCGCACCATGAGCGTCACGTAGTTCAAGAGTTGGCTGTTTTCACTTTTGATCATGGCCGGCCCGCCGGCCACGCGCACGTCGGCTACGGCGCTCAGCGGGATCAATGGCTTGCCGCGGGCGGCATGTCCCGGCGAGGCCGCGTGCCCGGCGCTCTGGCCCGTGGTGTTCATCGCCTCGCCCGTGGAACCGGCAGTTGACGCCATCGACGAGCCGCCGCCGGTGGCCATGCTGCCCGGACTGACCAGCAAACGCCGCACGCTCTCTTCGTCCTCGCGTTCGCTGCGCGCATAACGGATGCGCACGGGGAAGCGGTCGCGGGCCTCGACGGTATAAGTGATGGCCTTGCCCGCCAGGGCCACTTCAATCTCGTTCTCGATGTCTTCCACCGAGATGCCGTAGCGGGCGGCGTTCTCGCGGTCGATGTCGATCTCCAGGTAACCCTTGCCCATGAACGGAGCGGCGATCACGTCGCGGGCGCCGTTGATGGGCTTGAGCGCCGCCTCCACCTCCTTGCACACGCGATCGATGGTGTCGAGATCGGGCCCAAATACCTTGACGCCGATGTCGGTGCGCACGCCGGTCGAGAGCATTTCGATGCGGTTGATGATCGGCTGCGTGAAGATGTTGCTCCAGCCGGGCACCTGCAGCACGCGGCCCATTTCGTCGTCGACCAGGTCGCCCTTGGGACCGGTCTGCCGCGGCCAGAAGAAGACCCGCTGCTTGAAGTCGCTCTCCAGTTGCTCGCGCAAGGCGACGAAGGGCCGCAGCGCGCCGGCGTCGAACGGTTTGCCAAGTTGGTCGTCGAGCGACGCCGTGGCGAATTTTTCCGCTTCGGCCGCGTGCGCGGCCCCGGCAAGCTGTCCGACGTTCTTCGCGGCCTTGACGGTTTCTTCCAGGGCGTACCAGCAAAACTCGCGGACGCCTTCGTCGAACAGTTCCCAATTGACGTGCTTCACGCGGTCGCGCCACAGATCCATGCGCCGGTGCTCGACCGCGGCCAGCAGCTCGCCGGCGAACGTGCGATGCTCGCCGCCCAGCGCCTCGGCCACCGCGTTGGCCAGCGTGCGAAACCGAGAGTCGTGGAGCTCCAAAGCTTCGGCCTCGTCGTCGATCAGGCCACGTTCTTTGAGCGATCGTGCGACATCCTGGCTCAACTGCGTCACGTCTTCCAGCGACGGGTTCTTGGCCAGCCAGTGGCCATACTTGGTGGTCAGCTCATCGACCAAGGGGTCGCCTTCCGACGCGCCTCCGTCTGCCACCAGCTTTAGCTGGTGGTAGCCAGGTCCGTCAACTTGGCCGGAGCCGGCTTTAGCCGGGCTTCTCGACCGTGTGCCGGTCGTCGTGGCCGGTGAACTGGGCGACGGGGTAGGAAGCCCGGCCAAAGCCGGCTCAAGGGAAACCTTCTTGTCCCCCGAACCACCAGCTAAAGCTGGTGGCAAATGGGAGCCTCCCTCGGCTTTCTTGTGCTCCATTTCCGCACCGGTCTGCCGCAATGTTTCGTTCACAGCGAAGCGCGTCAGTTCGCGCTTCAGATCGCTTTCCATCTCTTCATACCGCAGCAAGGCCAAGTCACGCAGCGTTTCGTCGAACCGCTCCAGCGCCTTTTGCGTGGCGTCGTTCACCAGATTGTTCCGATCGTCACCGGTCGTCGCGGTCAGATAGCCTTGCTTTTCCAACGCCGCGAGTTCGACTTCGACTTGCGCACGAGCATCGTTGAACTTCAGCACGCGCTTGGGCCACAGCTCACGTGGACGGAAGTTGACGAACGTCTCGACCATATCCAGCGGCGAGGGGTCGGTCGGCGTGTTTGCCCGGCCCGCCTTGCCGATCACCGACTCGACCTCGGGGAAACCACGCAAGAGCGCATCGCGGGCCTTCAGATCGTCGCCCGATTGCGTCACGCTGGCCCGCGGCACCGTGATCGGCATGTCGAGCGTCGTGCCTTCGTCGAGGGCGGGCATGAACGCCACGCCGATCTTGGGAAACTTGTAGGCCCAAAGGCCGATCAAAATCAGGCTGGTCAAGGTGGTGGTTTGCCAAAGCAGTCGGCGCTGTGTGCGAAAGGCAATCCAGAACAGCGCCAGCACCGGCACGCCGGCGCAAGCGACAATGAACCACGCCAGCCATTCGACCGGATTGATGCGTCCCATAAGCACTAGCGGCACGGTGAACGCGCTGAACGCGGAACCCATCCAATTTCCCGCCCAGACAACTCCGCCCGCCAGGGCCATCAGCGCGACGGCGATCAATACCAGTCCACAATCTCCCCAAAACGCTTTGAAGTCGGGGCCGTGCTTGCCGGTGATGGACATCACGGTCAACGACGTCACCAGGAAGAAAACTCCCAGAAACGTCTGCCGCCAGGCGATTTCGCTCGCCCCCTGCCCGATGATGGCCTGCAAGGGAAACATGCCCGCCGCCAAAATCAACAGCACGGCGAACATCCACATCACCAGGTTCCGCCGCGGCAAGGCCCACGTCAGCAGCGGCTTGTAGATGTTGATGAAGCTGCGGACGATCCAGTTCTCTTCCTCGCTCCGCAACCGCCCCTTGATGAACGTGGGAATCAAGGCCGGCACCAGCGTGATCGAAATCAAGGCCACACCGAACAGGGCGAAGCTCTTGGTGAACGCCAGCGGGTGAAAATACTTCCCTTCCCGCCCGCTGAGCATGAACACGGGAATGAACGAAATCAGCATGATCATCACCGAGAAGAAAATCGGCCGGCCCACCGTGCGGCAGGCGGGGATCACCAGCTCGCGGATGTCGCCCGTCACCCGGCGGTCGCCAAAATGCTCCTTCAGCGCGTGCGTGGCGTTCTCGACCATCACGATCGCCTGGTCGACCAGGATGCCGATCGAAATCGTGATGCCGGCCAGCGACATGATGTTGGCCTGGATGTCGATGATGCCCAGCATGCGCAACAGCCACATCGTCAGGAACGAAAACAGCACCGCCAACGGCAGCGTGATGCAAATCACGAACACGCTGCGGAGGTGCGAGAGGATCAGCAGGATGGCGACCGAGGCGATCAGCATCTCGTGCCACATCACTTCGCTGAGCGTGTGAATGGCGCCGTGAATCAGCCGCGTGCGGTCGTAGGCCGGCACGATGTGAACGCCTTCGGGCAAGCCCGGCTGAATTTCCTGAATCTTCTGCTTGACCCGCTCGGTCACTTCCAACGGGTTTTCTTCGTGCCGCATCAGCACCACGCCGCCCACCACGTCGTTGCCGTCCTTTTCATACACGCTGCGGCGGAACTGCGTGCCAAGTTGCACTTTGGCGATGGTCTTGACGTAGATCGGAACGCGGTTGACCTCCTTGATGACGGTGTTTTCGATGTCGGCTTTGTCTTTGATCCAGCCCAGGCCGCGGACGATGTACTCGGCGTTGTTCTTTTGCACCACTCCGCCGCCGGCCGGCATGTTGCTCTTCGAGACCGCCGCATACAGCTCGCCCAGGGTGATGCCGTAGGCCCGCAGGGCTTCGGGCCGCACGTCGATCTGATATTCCAGCGGCGTGCCGCCCACGTCGGCCACGTCGGCCGCGCCCGCCGCCGCGTTGAGCTGCGGGGCGATGTAGAACTTGTTGAGCGCCCAGAGCCGGCCCGAGTCGACCGGGTTCGAGGGACTGTCTTCCACCGTATACCAGAAAATCTGCCCCAAGGCCGTGGCATCGGGCGCCATGTAAGGCAGCACGCCCGGCGGCAGGAAGTTGGCGGCTTCGGCCAGCTTTTCGGTGACGCGCTGCCGGGCGAAGTAAAAGTCGATGTCGTCCTCGAAGATCAGCGTGATCATCGAGAAGTTGAACTCGCTGCTGGAGCGCACGGCGCGCATGCCGGCCAGCCCTTTCAGCTTGAGCGAGAGGGGATAGGTCACCTGGTCTTCAATTTCCCAGGGGCTGCGGCCCATCCAATCGGTGAACACGATGACCTGGTTTTCGCTCAGGTCGGGGATGGCGTCGACCGGCGTATGGAGCATGGCATAGACGCCCGCCACCGTCAGCGCGGCGCCGAGAATCAGCACCAGGAAGCGGTTGCGGATCGAGGCTTCGATGATGCGTTCAATCATGGGAGGGTTTCATCGGTGGCGGAAAAGGAACGGTCAAGATTAACGGCCACGGATGGAACACGGATAAAGAATGAAAGGGGACGGCCTGGAGGTAAACATTCGTCAAGGATCGAACCAGCACACTCCTTAGTTTGTGGCGTGGCGACGGTCATCGTCTGGCACGGCCCAGCGACATTCTTTGTTTTTAATCCGTGTTTCATCTGTGTTTCATCCGTGGCTTTCCCCGCTCTTTCAGATCCTTGACCTTGGCGAGCGCCTTTTTCGGGTCGGCTTTCGCGCCCTCTTCGCACCCGGCGCAGCAGAGGAACACCGGCTGACCATCGATCAGCAGCTTTACCGGCTTGCCCATCGAGCCGAGCCGGTTCTCTTCTTCCACCGGGCAAAAGCGCTGCTCCTCGGCCAACTTGCGGTCCTCGGGCGAGAGCTTGGCCAGCGCGCCCTTGATCCGCGCATCCGGGTCATTCTTGGCCGGCCTGGACGGCGCGGGTGTCGGCGCCTTCGCCGCATCGCCGCTGGCGGGCCTGCCGCCGCGCAGCTTGGTCACTTGCGCCAACGTTTTCTCCGGATCTTCCAGCGCCTGCTTCTTGCAGCCCGCGCAGCAGACGAACACCGTCTGGCCGTCCACCTCGAGCTTCACCGGCGGACCCATCGATCCCAAGCGGTTGTTCTTCAAGATCGGACAAAACTTTTGCGACTCGGCGGTTCGCCGGTCTGCCGGCGAAAGACCGGCCAACGCGGCCTCGATCTTGGCGTCGGGATCCTCGGGCGTCGACGGTCGCACGGTGGTCACGCCGGAGCCGCTCTTCGATCCGCCGCCGCTGCCCCCAAAGTAGATCGAGCCGGCCGCCGGGTTGAGCCGCGTTTCCGCATCGACCAGAAACGAGCCCGTCGCCACCACCAAATCACCCGGCTTCAGTCCCGACAGCACCGGGTAAAACATCGCACCCTGGGGCCCGTTCATGCGCGGCCCCAGCTCCACCTGCACCCCCTCGAACACGTTGGGCAGGCTCTCGCGGTAGACGATCCGCTGCTTGCCCGTATCGATCACCGCGCTTTCCGGCACGGCCAGCACCAGCCCTTCGCCGAGCTGGGCCTGACGCGGAGCATCGTCGGCCACCGCGTCGCGGAGCATCTCCACGTCGCGCGGCGGCACTTCGATGGTCACGGTCGCGGTCGTGCCGGGACGCAGCTTGTGGCCGGGGTTGGGCAGCTCGCAACGAATCGTGACGGTGCGCGTGGCCTCGTCGACGTGCGGATAGACGAACGCCAGCTTGCCGTGAAACGGCTCGCCCGGAAAGGCACGGCTGGTGGCCACGACGGGCAAGGCATCCGGGCTGTCGGCGGGAATCGGCCGGTGCGTCTGCCGCTGAGGCAAAAAGGGAAAATCTTCCTCATACACCTGGGCCTGAATCCAGACGGTCGATAGGTCGGCCACGTCGTAGAGCGGCGTGCCCGTCTCGACGTACTGCCCCTCGACGACGTACTTCTGGATGATGTGCCCGGTGATCGGCGAGCGAATCTTGAGGTGCGTATTGGCCTTGCCGGTCTTGGCCAGCTCGTCGAGCTGGTCGTCGCTGATGCCCAACAGCCGCAGCCGCTCGCGCGTGCTGGCGGCCATTCGCCGGTCTCCGCCCTGCACGGCACCGACGAACTCGCGCATGCCGCTGTAGAGATCGGGGCTGTAGAGATCGGCCAGCACCTCGCCGGCGTCGACGGTGGTGCCCGTCTCGTTCACGTACAGCTTGTCGATTCGTCCGCCGACCCAGGCGCTCACTTTCCGCTCTTCGCGTTCGTTGAACTCGATGAAGCCCACGGCGCTCACCTGCTTGGTCAGCGGCACGTAGTCGGTGCTCCAGGTGCGCACGCCGGCCAGCACCACGCGATAGGGCGAGATCTGCACGCGGTTGACCACGCCGGGCGGCAGGGCCTCTTCGTGGACGTCGCCCTTTTTGCGCTTCGAGAGCGGCATGAAGCAGATCGGGCATTTCTCTTTGCTGTTGTCGCGGACCACCGCGGGATGCATGGGGCAGAACCACTCGACGTCGCTCGACGCGACCGTGGCCGCTTCGGCCGGGCGGGTATAGCGGTCGTAGTAGGCGACCAGCGTGTCCCATTGCGTGATCACGATGCCGATGGCCGCCAGGATGCCGATGAACCGCAGCCGGGCCAATTTGACCAGGATGATGAAATCGAACCACCACCAGGCTTTTCGCCAGCCGGTGAGTTCGGGCGGGGCGCGCAGGCCGCCCTCGTCGATCGGTTCGGGTTCGTCGTGTGGCGGCGGCGGCAGGCGGTTGTTGTAGCGGTCGGACATAGGGTTGAGGGTTCGGGGTTCAGCGTTCAGGGTTCAGGGTTCAGGTGGCTCGGGCAGAGCCTGGCCAGTTCGGCGCCGGCGCTGCCGAATCGCTTTGCGGCCAGGCGATGCCCCGGTGCTTCGTTTGGCGTGCAATCCAAAATCCAAAATCGAAAATCCGAAATTCGGCGGGGCGGCCGCGACACGGGCCGGCCGTTGGTGCTAACCCTCCGGTCCCGTGTGCGGCCGCCGTCTCCGTAGGGTGGGACCAGCGAGTTTGCGAGCGCCGGCCCACCAGTCGCCTATTTCTTCTTCGGCGCCACGCCAAGCTGCTCCTTGATCTTGTCGTTCTCCGCCTCGGCCGCCTTGAGCTCGCTTTCGAGTTTCTGGCAGCAATCGCAAATCGCTTCGCTGTCCGACCCGCCGGTCTTGACGGCTACGTCGGTGAGCATCTGGCAAAGCTCATCACACGTGGCCAAATGGGCCTCCATTGCCGCCAGCGGCTTTTGCAGCTTTTTGTCTTTGGCGGCTTCGGGCTTCAGCTTGGCCAACTCCTTCTTGGCGAGATCGACGTTCCGCTTGACCTCGGCCACGTGCTGTTGCGTGATTTCCTTGGGCACGGCCTTGTAGTTCTCGCCGTAATAGTTCAGCACGCGGGCGTGCTCCATCGCCGAGCGGTGATAGGCTGAGGTCGAATGCGGCAGATAGTATTGGCCGGTGATTTTGCGGTCGGCACGAGAGCTCAGGTCTTGGGCGACAATCGCGCGGTGGGCCACCATCATGGTTCCGGAGATCGCCAGAACGGTCAGCAATCGTTTCATCGTTTTAGTCCCTTAAGTTGTTCGTGTTCAAAGGTAGGGTGGGACCAGCGAACTTGCGAGCGCCGGCCCACCGTTGGCGAGGTCGATTATGGTGGGCCGGCGCTCGCAAGCTCGCTGGTCCCACCCTACGGACTTCGGGTCAGGTCAACTTCAACAGCCGCACCCCATGCCGGCCATGCGCATCGCTCCGCCGGACGCTTTTTGCGACGCGGCGGGCGCTTGTTTGCCATTCATGCCCGACATGCCGCCCATGTTCATCATGCATCCAGGGCACATTCTCATGTCGTCCATGCCGCTCATCGCGCCCTGACCCATGCCCGGCATGTCGCCCATCTCGTCCATCTCCATGCCGGCGTGTTCGTCCGCTGGCGCGCTGCGCTTCGTGGCATCCGGCTTCGTCGCTTTGAGCTTCAGTTTCATGCCGCAGATCGGGCAGTCGGTCGGCTTGGTCCATTGGACTTGCGGGTGCATCGGGCAGGTATAGATCGGCGCGGCGGGAGCCTTCGCCCTGGCAGCCACGGTGCGAACGGCCGGTGAGGCGGCCGATGGCTTGCCGCGGGCAATCGCGGTCGTGGCAGCGCCGGCTGGTGCGCGGTTGGTCGCGGGCGCCGTTTGGGCCAGCATCGGAGCGCGTCCGGCGATCTTGCCGCTGGCCACGGCGCGGCCGCCGCCGTAACCGTAGCCGCTTCCGCCCGACATGGCGCAGCCCCCACCACCGCCGCCACCGCAAGCCAACGCGGGCAACCCGGTTGCACTGACCACGCCGCCGATCACGAGCATCGAAAACAACTTCTGCATTTCATTCTCCTTCACAATCGAGGTAGTTGAGAAAAAACCAACGCATCGACCTCGCCTGACTTGTGGTGCAGGCGTCCCGCCTGCGGAAAGCAGGCGGGACGCCTGCGCCACAACCGCCCCGGCCGTTTCCGGCGGCCCCGGCCCAAGACGAGAGTCTTGGGCCGGGTAATGCGCCGAAATCAGCGGTGCTGAGATTGGCCGTCGTGGCTCGTCTCAACGCAATTCATGGTGGGCGGTGCCCGCCCTGCCGTTAGTAACCCAGGATCTTCCGAGTGGCCGAGTACGAGGGGCCGCTGGAACCGTTCGAGCGGTAGCTCCGCATCGACGGCGCACGGTACGCGCCGGGCGCGGCGGAGTAACGCCGGATGGTTTGCGTTCGCGGCCGTGCCGCGGCCGCGGGAGCGCGAGGCGCCGGGGCCCGCGCCGTGGCGGGGGCCGGCGCCGCGGTCGTGCCCATCGGGCAACCGCCGCTGGCGGCGCGTGCCGAACTGGCGCCGGTTAAGGTCATGGCCGCGACGACAACAAGCATGGAAAACGTCTTCAACATAAAACACTCCTTCTATCGAGTGCGCCGCCGACTTCCGCCTGGAGGTCGCACCGGCGCGGTCTCACCTGATTGAAAATCGGCACACTGCGGCGGTCCGCGCTCGCGGACGAAAGGCCGAGTGTCGCCTTCGCTTAGGAAACGGGCCAAAACAGCCCTACGCGCGCAGCATCAAGCGCTGCGCGAGCACGAAGGAGAAAGAGAGAATCAGATCAAGAGCGACCGAAAGACGATGACTCGGTCAAGGGGTGGGCCGCTATCGAACTCGGCCGCGTCCACGATAAACGAGGGGTGGACCAGCGCGCCGACTTGCTGAACGACCGCGACGACGGCCGGAGCCTGATCGCACGGCACGCTCACAATTTGCGGCGCCACGCTCGGCGCCGAGAGAATCGGTTTGCAGCACGCCTTGGATCCGATGCCCGCGTGGTCTGACTGGCCGCCATGACAGCAGAAGCCGCCACCACAGCAATCGGCTTCCGCATCGGCTGTTTCGTGCGCGCAGCAACTCGCTGCGCAGGCAGTTTGATTCGCGGCAGAATGCTTTTTGGCCGGCAGGTGCTGGCAGAAAAGCTTCACGTGGCCGTTGGCACACAGGCATGCGGTGCTGGGCATGCCGGCCCACGCAGCCAGGGGAATCATCACCCAGGCTACGGCGGCCGACAGTCGTGTGCGGAAAAAGGTCATGGCCAAACGGCTCGATTTTGCGAAGTCCGCGCGCATCATCGGCATGCGCACCACGTCAACTTGGCCAATTCTTCCCTTAGAGGGCCCAATTGTCAAGGGCCTTCGATGCTTGGGCGGCCTGTTTTCCGTTGAATGCGGTGGCTGCGCCCCAGGGCCGGCACGCGCCTCAGGCAAAGCCACGAGCAGGCGAGCGCGATGAAGAACGGCGCAAATTCAAACCAGGTCACGACATAGTCGAAAAATGGCCCGCCGGCGTAAGGCGTGCCGAGAAGCCCCGGCTGCGGATAGTGATACACAAGCCAGAAACGAAGGTAATAGAGCATCGCCAGCCCGCTGAGCGCGAGCCACACCCGCGAGCGCGCGAAAGGCAACAGCGGCATGGCCCAAGTCCAATACCACGGATTTCCGGTCGGTAGCAGCAACCAAAACCAGGCGACCGTCAAGAAGGCCTGGCGGAGAAAATCTTCGGCCGACGAACACCGGGTGGCGCGCCAGGCAAAGCTTCCCGCCAGCAGCAAAAACACCAGCGCCGTTATGGCGCGAGTGAACAGAAACGGCGCGACATCGGCATCAAGCCCGAGCCTGTCGACGAGCGCGCCGGCCAGCGCTCTGCGACAACCCTCGGGCACAAGCGAAAACCAGGCCCGCTCGCGCGCCGGCAACTCTTCGGTCGGGCGAACGTTTTCCATGACCAGCAGGAACAGAAAATCGTTCATCTCCCAATAGCTCAGAAAGGCGCGCACGCTCTGGCTCGGGTCGCGCGGCGCGAGGTCAGTCTCTTCCGGCGGCAAAGGCGGATGCTCGGCGCCGGCTTGCTCGACCGATGGCGGCGGCTTCCACGCGGGACCGACGCGACTCGGCCACATGGGAATTAACACCAAAACGGTCGTGGCTATGAAGAAGAACGACGCGATCGCAGCCGCTCGCCAGCCGCACCGCGCGGCGATGGCCAGCAGCAACAGCGGCGCGAGCACGACGGGGTAAAGCTTGGCCCCCACCGCTAATCCAAGGACGACGGCAAGTCGTAGGTCAGGCTTTCCAGCCTGACAAACGTCAGGCTGGAAAGCCTGACCTACAGGAAACAACGCTTTGACCGCCAGGTAACTGGAGAGAGCTGTAAGAAATACGGCCAGACTGTCCAAATGCCCGCTGTTGGCGATTTCTTTGATCACCAGCGGACACCAGGCGTAAATCACCACGGCAGCCGCTGGCCGGCCGACGCGGCGTAGCAGCTTGATGACGATCGCCATTGTCAACACGTCGAACAGCACGAACCAGGCCTTCATGATCGTCATTCGCGTCCGCACGGAGGCCGCGTCCGGCGTCATGGCGGTCGCCAATGCGAACACGACCTGGCCCACGGGCGGATAAATCGTGGGCAGCTCGCTAAAGTGTACGCGGGCCAGGATCCCGGCCAACACCGGCGAACGATCGCGCAGAGCCACGAGCTTCGCCAGATCGCCGGGCAAGTCGTCGGCAATGTCCGCGGCAAGCACTTGCTGCGGTGCATACCGGAAGGGATTGACGCCCGCGGCGCTTGCTGCGCCGTCCCAGAGATACCGATAGAGGTCGATCTCTTCGATCGGACCGGAAAACAGCAACAGACCGCGGAAAATCACCGCTCCCGCGATGACGATCCACAGCGACTCGCGACTCCGAGTTGTGCGCATGGCGATGCCGACGGCGGCAAGGTAGCAGGCGAAGCACAGAGCAAACAAGCTGAGACTCACCAGCAGCGAGTGGCCGCCGGAACCTTCTTCGTGCAGGCTTTGGCCACTGGCGGCGATGAGCAGGTAAGCGCACGCTGAAACGGCGCCCAGCGTGAAAAGCGATGATGTGGAGGAAATGCGCTTCACGCGTAGCGAGGCCAATACATCATCAAACACACCCCGACCAATGCAATGCAGGCGCCCACGACATCAGGCAAGTCGGGCCGGTTGCCGTCAAAGTACCAGCCCCAGCCGAGCGAGAGCACGATAAAGAACCCACCATAGGCCGCGTACACACGGCCAAAATGGCTCGACTGAAACGTCGGCACGATCCCGTAGGCCACCAAGACCGCCGCGCCGGCAAGGCCCCACCAGACGGGCCGAGCGTCGCGCAGCCACTTCCACACCAGCCAGCCACCGCCAATCTCGCAGAGGCCCGCCACAAGGAATAACAGCAACGATTTAATGAGCGAGGTCATGATCGGCGGCGCGTAAGACCGTATTTGGCAATAACAAAGAGAATCTTATACCCGGCCTTGATCGTGCCGACCAGCGTGCCGCTGATTTTGCTCTGGCCGATGCGACAGCGATAAGAGACGGGCACTTCGAGCGTCCGCAATCCCGCACGCGCGGCCTTGATTTGCATCTCGACCGTCCAGCCAAAGTTCTGGTCGACCATGCCGAGCGACTTGAGGGCTTGATAGTCGATGGCGCGAAACGGCCCCAAGTCGGTGTAGTGGGCACCGAACAGCCACCGCATCAAGAAGCATGCCAGGCGATTGCCCCACACGCTTTGCGGCGGCATCGCCCCCGCCTGGCGCTCGCCCAACAGCCGCGAGCCCAGCACGAAATCGGCCTTGCCTGCGAGAATCGGCGCAACCAGGTCGGGCAGCCGCTCGGGATAATCGCTGTAGTCGCCGTCGAGAAAGACCACGACGCGCGGCGGCGGTTGGCCCGCCGCAATGGCCCTTTCAATCTCCGACAGGCCGCGCAGGCACGCGGCGCCGTATCCCCGTTGACCTTCTTGAACGACACTCGCCCCGGCGGCGGCCGCGGCCTCGGCGGTCCCGTCGGTCGAAGCGTTATCGACGACGATCACGCGCGCGACGGCCGGCAGATCGGCCAGCACGCGCGGCAACGATTGCTCTTCGTTGAGCGCGGGAATGACGACATAAACGCCGGCCCGCTTCGCGGCGGCGTCTTCCGCCGCGCCGGCGGTCGCCGCGGTGGACTCGATGGGCATGGCGGGGCCGTTAATCTTGCGGCGATGACTCCGACCGACCAGCCGCCTGCAAGTCGTCGTTGGAGAACACGAGATCCGCCTTGGCCTTTTGATGGCATTCAATGCAGCTTTGCACCTTGCCGGCCAGCGCCTTGCCGCGCTGGTCAGCCGGCGCTCGCATCACCTTGCCGTCGGGCGTGTACTTGATCCAATACCAGTCGTAGTGCGCCGGATCGGCGCCTTTGGAGCAATACATGACGCTCACGGCCTTGAGCGTTTCCTTGTCTTCGTCGTATTCCTCATTCACGATCACCGAGCCATATTCGAGCCGCGCGGGGTCTTTGGCGGCGACGGTATTAAGATAGCTCTTCACCCACGGACCGTGCGGCTTTGGGGCCGGACGTGGATCTTGCTCGTCGGCGGCCAAGCGCGACCAATCGCGGTAGGGCGCCGTCATGGTGATGTGCTTCCAAAACGATTGCTGAAACTCCGCCGGCGTTTGCGGCCGCGCCTGACGAGGCGGACTCAGACGGCTGCTGCCCGAACCTTGGGCCATCGCGGTTATCGGAAATAGCAGGACGAGCGAGACGAGATTTGGAAAACGGCGCATGGCAGACTTGACCATGAAGCGGCTCCTTTCATCGCGTGAGCGGTTGTTGCGATTCGAGCGATGTCAGCACCGCCAGCGCTCGTGAAACAACATGACTTTACACATTCCGGCGTGCGGAACAAGGGGCGGTGCCGCAAAGCGGCGGTAGAACCGGGGCGGCGAAGGGGCCGCGATCACCAGCGTCTTCGAGGCCATCTTGCCTAGCAGAATTATAGCCTGGGAGGCTTTTTGCCGTACTTGGCTTCATATCGGGCCGCGAACTTTGCCTCCAGTTCCGGATGGCAGACAAAACACTGAGAATCAGGGCGGTCGTGGTCGGCGCACCAATCGCCTTTCGAGCGGTTTGCGCGCCGTCACGGGTCCTCCCTGCGTGCAGCCCGAGGTTCGGTAGCCGGTCCAGCCATGAACCATCTGCTCGGTCATGTCCACGCCAATCACTCTGCCCGAGGGCCCAACTTGGCGAGCGGCCGGGATGCTGTCCATCCCGGCGCCACAACCGAGATCCAGCACGGTGTCGCCGGCCCGGAATTCACCGAGGGCCCGCGGGTTGCCCACACCGGCGAATGACTCCGTGAGCGAATGGGGTAAAGCGTTGATCTCGGCGGCGTCGTAGCCGAGTGCTTTGGCGCTTTCAGGCCCGATGGCCTGTTTTCCGTTAAATGCGGTGACTACAATGTAGCTGTGCGGATGGTGCGGCACGGCACAAGGAATCAAGCTGGAACGCGCGGAGAAGGCGTCGGAACCGCCCTTAGAGACGCCCGCTATGAGTACTCCGCTAAGCCGGGAGGAGCGACTTAGGGAGTATTTTCATCGGCTTGGCGGCCAGCCGGCCTCGCAAACCGCTGAGGAAGCACTGACGAGGATCGTTCGGACGCTCGAGGAAGTCGAAGATGCCCACAGTGGGATACCGAAAAGTGAGCCACCGCCGCCGATGAACCTGCCCGACGGTCGGATGTATCCACCTCAAGCGGATAGAATCGTTCGGCACCGCGACGGCAGTATCACGGCGCGGACTCGTGGCCACGATATCTCCATCGGCAGCCAGGGAAGCATTACGATCAGGAGCAGGCAGACAGGGGAGATCGAATTTCACCAGCCTAACGCGGGGAATTGAGATGGGATTCGCTGAAGATTTTGCTCGCTTTGCGGACCAATTAAGAAAAAGCCCTTATGAATGTTTGAGTGAAATAAGCTTTTTCCCTTCCGGTGCATTGTCGATGCGCGTTCGCACCGGAAGCCGATCGTTCGACTTGGACTATTTTCCAACGGAATCGCGGTTCTGCGTGGACGAATTGGCCGGCGACGAGGCGTTCGACACGGGCTATCGCTTCGGTTTCGACAATTTAGAGGCCGCGAAAGCGAAGCTACTGAGCCTCTTGGAAGAGGCACGAGTTGCTCCTGCCTACGAGCAGTAGAACCTGCGCGGCGAAGGGGCCGCGGTCGCGAGCGCCTTCGAGGCCATCTTGCCTAGCAGAACTATAGCCTAGGAGGCTTTTTGCCGTACTTGGCTTCATATCGGGCCGCGAACTTTGCCTCCAGTTCCGGATGGCAGACAAAGCACTGAGAATCAGGGCGGTCGTGGTCGGCGCACCAATCGCCTTTCTTCTGGAAATCAGCGGCAACTTGAGAGTTACACTGCCCGCACTGCTCTTCGGGAACTCCGTGCTCGTCGCACCACCAACCTTCGTGGCGGTGATGGCCCGAGTCCTGCGCGGCCGATTGCGACGGCTGGCCGGCCCCTGGTGGCGTAGCACCAGAATGTCCACACCCAAGAACAAGTAAAAACGAAGGCAAAAGTGCAACCGATGTTTTAGAAAACGCGTTCATCGTTCCGTCCTTTCCAAGTACAGCGGATCAAGAAGCCGACGCCAACTCCGGTCCGGCAATCGGGCCGTCCACCGACTCGGCCGACGCAGGCCTGGCCAGCGGCCGATTGAAAATCAAATACAGCACACGCAACACCAACAGGGACATGACCATCGCCCCAATCACGCCGCCGATCACGACGGTGGCGAGCGGACGCTGGACCTCGGCCCCCATGCCGTCGCTCAGCGCCATGGGCAAAAAGCCCAAACTGGCGACCAACGTTGTCATCAGCACCGGGCGAAGACGGGTCACGGCCGCCTGGGTGACGGCTTCATCGAGCGGAACCCCTCGCTCGCGAAGCTGCCGGATGTACGAAACGAGAATCATGTCGTCGAGCACCGCCACGCCCGACATGGCGATGAACCCCACGCCCGCCGAAATCGAAAACGGCATGTCGCGCAGCCAGAGGGCAAAGATGCCCCCGACCCAGGCGAAGGGGATGCCCGTAAACACGCGCAGCGCATCGACGACACTGTGGTAGGTCAGATAGAGCAGCACAAACACCAGCAGCAGGGAGAGGGGCACCACGATCGACAGCCGGGTTTCGGCGCGCTGGAGATTCTCGAATTGGCCGCCGAACTCGATGCGATAGCGGCCGGTCGGCAGGGCTATCTGCTCGGCGATCTTCCGACGCGCTTCGGCCACAAAGCTGCCCAGGTCGCGGCCCCGCACGTTGGCCGTCACCGTGATGCGGCGTTGCCCCCATTCGCGCGTGATGGTCGACGGCCCCTCGACGGTTTCGATCGTGGCCAGCCGCGCCAGCGGAATTCGCTCGCCCGCCGGCGTCGCCACCAGCATCTCGCCGATCGCCGCGGGGCTGGCCCGCAACCGCTCGGGCAAGCGGGCGACCAAGGGAAAGCGCAACTGCCCTTCGACAATTTCGCCCAACGGCTTGCTGCCGATTGCCTCGACGACCTCCAGCACCGTCTTGGCGGGAACGCCATAGCGGGCTAGTTCTTGCTGCTTGACCTTGATTTGCAGCACCGGCTGGCCGGTGATCTGTTCGACGTTCAGATCCGCCACACCCTCAATCGAGCGCAGCACCGCTTCGATCTCTTTCGCCTTTTCGACGAGCACGTCGAAATCGTCGCCGAACAACTTCACCCCGAGGTCGGCCCGCACGCCCGAGACGATTTCATTCATCCGCATCTCGATCGGTTGGGCAAAGCTGAGCTTCGTGCCGGGAAAGTCGCGCAACAAGTGGTCGAGCTTCTCGGTCAGCTCGGCCTGGCTGGCGGCTTGCGTCCATTGCGCGCGTGGCTTGAGCGTGATGAAAATATCGGTCAATTCGACGCCCATCGGGTCGGTGGCCACCTCGGCCGTGCCGATGCGGCTCCAAACGTGCTCCACTTCACGTGGAAACGCGGCCAGAATCGCCTTTTCCATTTGCGTGTTCGAGCGCACCGACTCGGCCAGATCGGTGCCCGCCAGCCGCACGACGCCGACGGCGATCGCCCCTTCCGAAAGCTTCGGCACGAATTCCGAACCGAGGTTGGGGGCGATCATGCCGAACGCCACCAGCAAAACACTGGCGGCCAGCCCCATCACCGCCAGTTTGTGGCGCAGGGCAAAACGCAGCACCGGGTAGTGAATCGTGTGGGCCAGGCGCATCAACAGCGGCTCGCGCTCCTCGATCGTTCTGGGCAAGAAGAAACTCGCCAGCACGGGCATCCAGGTCAGCGACAAGACCATCGAGCCCAGCAGGGCGAAGATCACCGTCAGCGCCATGGGGCGAAACATTTTCCCTTCGATGCCTTCCAACGTCAGGACCGGCAGGTAGACGATCATGATGATCAGCTCGCCGAACATCGTCGGTTTGCGGACCTCGACGGCGGCGGCGCGAACGATTTCCAGGCGGCTTTTGCCGGGCGAGGCGCGCGACAAGCGCCGCACGCAGTTTTCGACCATCACGATCGAACTGTCGACGACCATGCCAAAATCGATCGCCCCCAAGCTCAGCAGGCTGGCGGCGACGCCAAACTCCAACATGCCGCAGAAGGCGAACAGCATCGAAAGCGGGATGGCCGAGGCCACGATCAAGGCTGCCCGCAGATTGCCGAGAAAGGCAAACAGCACGGCGACGACGAACAGCCCTCCCTCGAACAGGTTTTTTCGCACCGTGTCGATCACGAAGTCGACCAACTCGGTGCGGTCGTAGACCGGCACGACGCCGACGTTGGGCGGAAGGTTCTTTTGGATGGCGGCGAGCTTGTCCTTCATCGCCCACGTGACTTGGTGACTGTTTTCGCCCATGAGCATGAAGCCCAGGCCGAGGACCACTTCGCCCTTCCCGTCGGCCGTGACGGCGCCGCGGCGAATCTCGTGGCCGATCTCCACGTCGGCCACGTCAGCCACGCGGACCGGCACGCCACCTTCGGCCCTGATCACAATCCTCCGCAACTCGTCGAGGCTGGTGGTGCGGCCCACGCCCTGCACCAGCAACATTCCGCTCGGCTCGCTGATGTTCCCGCCGCCGACGTTGAAGTTATTCTGTTCGACCGCGGCGACGGCCTCCGAGAACGTGAGTTGGTGCTTGATGAGCCGCTCGGGATCGAGGCGGATCTGATACTGCTTCTCGAAACCGCCCCAGGTGTTGATCTCGGCCGCGCCAGGCACCGTTCGCATCGTGGGCCGAATCACCCAATCGTGAATGGTGCGAAGATCGGTGACACCGGTTCCCTTACCCGTGACGATGTAATGAAACACCTCGCCGAGACCCGTGGCGACCGGTCCCATCTTCGGCCGGCCGATGCCGGCCGGCATGGCGACCGTGCCCAGGCGTTCGTTTATCTGCTGCCGCGCAAAATAAAGATCGGTGCCGTCGGCGAACACCACGACCACCTGCGACAGCCCGAACTTGGAGATCGAGCGAAGTTGTTCGATACCCGGCAACCCGCTCAGCGCCTGTTCGATCGGAAAGGTAATCAGCCGCTCGATGTCTTCAGGCCCCAGCGCCGGGGCCACGGTGTTGACTTGCACTTGCACCGGCGTGGTGTCTGGGAAGGCGTCGACATCGAGACGCGCCAGCGACATTCCGCCGGCGACGACGGCCGCCAGCACGCCCAGCAGCACGAGCAGCCGGTTGCGCAGCGAGAAGTCGATAATGCAGTTGAGCAGATCCATCAGTTGTGACAATCGCAGCCCGCCCCCAGATTGCTTCTCAGCAATTGAGCCAGGATCGCGGCGCTTCCCTGGGTGGCCAGTACCTCGCCGGGCAAAGCGCCGGCGAGCAATTCGACGTACTCGCCGTCGCGCGCTCCGGTGCGCACTTGCCGAACGTGAAACAGCTTGTAAGAACCCTCTCGCAAGTAATCTTTGTCGCGAACGAAGATAAACCGAGCGTCGCCGGTCGATTGCACCGCCTCGGCGGGCACGACGACGGCGTTCGGCTCCTCTCTCACTACAATCGTGCCGGAACCGAACGTTTGTCCGCGGAGCCGGCCGTCCGCGTTGTTCAATAGCACGCGGACTTGCAGCGTCCGGGTATGTGCGTCGACGGTCGGACTGATCCAAGAGATATGCCCTTCGGCCCTTTGCGAGCCATCGTCGGCATCAAACCGCACGATCAGCCCCGAGGTAACGTATCTGGCATCCTCTTGGCGAACGTTGAGCAAGAGCCATAGCCGGCGGGGATCGGCCACTGTCAGCAGCACCTTGGTGGTTTCCACGACCTCTCCCGCCACCACGTCGGAACTAAGCACGACGCCGTCATAGGGCGCGCGAAGCGGAATCAGGTTCGTGGTCTTCGCGCCGGCGGGAAGCGCCGACAGGCAGTTTGCGGGAATGTCCAGAAAGTGAAGCTCTTCTTCCAGACGTTCGATGCCCTCCTTCTCCATTTCGTCAGGCACGTCGAAACCGAGATTGACCAGCGATTGACGGGCGGAGACGAGGTTGATTTCCGCTTCTTGCAAAGCGGCTTCCGCCTCGTTCAGTGCCTTGGCCGTCACCAGTTTGTCTTTGGCCAGAACGCGCAGACGCTCGGCCGTGGTCCGCCGCAAGTCGAGTTGCACGACGCTTTGCAAGCATCGCGCCTTCGCCTCGCCCACCCGTGCCGCGTCGACGAGCAGCAAAACATCGCCCGAACGCACTTCGTCGCCCATGGTCTTCAGCATCGCCGCCACCGTCCCCTGGACCCGCGATGCGAGATGAGCCAGGCGCGTCGGATCGAACGTCAACTCGCCGTTTGCCGTCACCACGTCAGACATGGGGCGCTCTTGGACCACATCGACGTCGATACCGAACCTCGCTGCGCTTTCGGCGGAGGAAAACTGCACCCGCTGCTTGTGCAGCATGTTCTTGCTGTTGTTCTCCGGCCGGGCCATGCGTGCCAGTGCCCGCACGGTGTCGTACTTGGGAAGCTGCGGTCCGCCTTGCACCTGCGCCAGCTCCGGATGATCGAGCACGCACTCCGCCACGCCATGTTTGCGACAGAACCCGAATTCAGGCAATTTGGGCAGCAGCTCCGAAGAGCATTCGACGCATTGCGAGCTCGGCACCAGGTGTTCCGAGCACCAGTCATCGCGTTGCTTGACCGCGGTCCCAAAGAGTTCGGAAACCTTCGGCATCTTCCATCCGGTGTGGTGGCCAACGTAGAGCACGGCTCCCAGGATTGCGAACACGATCACGTTCGGGACCGCGCCGATCAGGGAGGTCCAGCGCGAGGGGCGATTCTCGGCGCGCACCGCCTCGCTTCCGCGCGGTTGACGCGCCCGCCGTTGTGGCGTCGTTGTCGTTGTGTGCATGAAGAAGCCTCAGGCAGATGAATTGCTCGATAAGCCGCGACCGCAGCCGCGGGACGCGATAGCGAAAGATCACCGCGAAAGCGCGGTGCCCGGCGCCGCTAAGGGGGAAATCGACGTGCTAGAGGCGGCTTAACAGCGCAGCACGATGGTCGACAGCGCGCTCAGGAAGGTGGCGTCGTAAGACAGCCATAATGAGCTTGTGGCGAGACCCAGGGCGGAAAAAATGCCTGGACCAAAGGCGTTAAGCGGCGCGTCGGCGAAGGCCAATTCGCAGGGCTTGGAGAGCGCGGGCCAGGGCTCACCGACGACCCTCGGCATCGTCGCCACGGAAATCCGGAGGTGTGTGCAGTCGCAAGAATCGCCAGTTGGGTGCAAGTAGCCGGCTTTCTGATGCAAAACCAAGCCATTCTCTTGCGGTCCGTGATCGCAGTCACGGTGCAAGCCGCCGCGGTCCCCTTGGCAACAATGGCAGTTCGCAGGGCCAAAATCGAAGCACGCCGAGGTTCCGCAGAGGCACAAATAGAGCGACCGGCCACTCCATGAAAGGAGCTGCATCGCCACAAGTGCGTTGATGAGCAGGATTTTCGGCATGATCGGCCCGATCGCCAAGATCGCGTTTCTCGCTTTACTTTATCGGCCCGCGGGCGGCCGGTCAATCAAGGTATTTTGCCGAGACGAATCAGTGACCGTGGTTCCCATGGCCGCCGTGCCGACCAGATCGAGGTCGATGGCTACGCGGTCAAATCTGCTATGGGCCCCTAAAGATTGCCGCGATGTCCCGAGCTCCGTGCAGCACACGTGCAACCTCGATCCCGTCGTCGATCGCGGCATAGCAGACCACATAGCTTTTAACGGAGAAGGTCCGCAGGCCGGGGAGTAGCTCGTCCCGGCGCTCGCCCATCTGCGGTTGAGTAGCGAGTGTTCCGAAGGCCCGGAAGAACCTCGCAATGAGGCGGTCGGCGGCTCGTGGGCGATCGGCCGCGATATACGCATGAATCTCGGCGAGATCCGCCTCCGCCAACAGGGAAACGACAAATCGTTTCATTGGGCGCGGGCCGCCCTAAGTATCTCGTCGCTCTTGGCACGAATATTCGCGAGGAATTTCGGCAACGAATCAGGAAGATATTCAATGCACTGCCCGGCCTTGATTTGCTCGAAGCCAGCCTCAATTTGTTGGACCAGTCGCTCACGCTCTTCCAATAGGCTGAAGGCGGCACGAATAACGTCGTCTTGGCTCGGGTAAGCCCCCGTCGTCACTCGCTGTGCGACGAACGGCACAAGATCATCCGGCAGTTGAATGCTCATCGCTGGTCCTCGTGATGTTGCGGCCGGCTGAAATCCAGCAGCTTACTGCGTAATTGGGCATCAACCGTCACCCGCGTCATCGCCATTTCCTCCGTTTCGCCTTGCTGCCAGATCGTCATTGTACACCGCACTTGGTGTCGTTGACAGGGCTCTACGAGCGATCGCACGTCACTGCGGTTCGACTCGGAGATGAGCCAGGTCTGAACGCGCCTGCCTGCTGATTGACGCGCTGCAAAACCTTGTGCGACAATCGCTCCTGCTTCAATCCTGAGACACCAGTGTGAACACGTTCGCTCACGAGGCATCGCGATGAAAACGATCGTCATTATCGGAGGCGGTTTTAGCGGCACCATGACCGCCGTCAATTTAGCCCGCTTCGCACGGCAGCCGGCGCGGGTGGTGATTGTCAACCATCGCCGGCCGCTCGGACGCGGGACCGCCTACGGCACGCGGCACCCCGATCATCTGTTGAACGTCGCCGCGCGGAACATGTCCGCCGTGGCCGACCAAGCCGATCACTTCGTCAACTGGCTGCGCTGCCGCGGCGAATACGGCGACCTGCCCGAAGCCGAGCTGCGCGAGACCTTCGCGCCGCGGCGGATCTACGGCGATTACCTGCGCAGCCTCGCGTTTGGCTATCTGCACCCCCTCGACGAGCGCGGGCGCGTGGTCATCGAGGCCTACGAAGACGAAGCGGTCGACGTCGAATCGCACCACGGCGGTGGTCTGCTGGTATCGCTGGCCAGCGGCGAGCTGCTCGAAACCGACCACGTCGTGCTGGCCACGGGCAACCAGCCTCCCGCGCCGCTGGCCGGATTGCCGGAAGGGTTTGCCCATCCGTGCTATGTGGCCGACCCCTGGAGCGACTGGGAAGCGCGGCTTTCCGACTCGATGCTCGACGTCGTGCTGCTGGGCACGGGACTGACGATGGTCGATACGCTGGTCACGCTCCTGTCGCGCGACTGGCAAGGAAAGATCATCGCCGTCTCGCGCAACGGCATGCTGCCGCTGGCCCACTTCCGCGGGATCGAGTACCACGACTTTCCGCCGTCCGCTCCCGAGGAGCTTGGGCTGAGGGCGCTCCTGGAATCGGTCGAGGAGCATTGTGGCCTGTTGCGGCAGCGAGGTGCGAATCCGGGCATTGCCATCGATCGGTTGCGCCCGCACACGCAACGCATCTGGAAGAATTTTTCTCTCGCCGAGAAGCAAGAATTTCTGTGCCGTTACGCGGCGCGCTGGAACATCATTCGCCACCGGATTGCGCAGCCGATTCACGAGCGTATGACGAAGGCGCTGGAGGAGGGGCGTCTGCGCGTGGTGCGCGGCACGGTCGACGGCGTCGAAGGCTGCGCTGGCGGCGTGCGGGTGTTGTTGGCGACCGACGCCGGACGCGACTCGGTCACGGCGGCGCTGGCGATCAACTGTACCGGCCCGCAGGCCCAGTTTTCGGCGACCAACGTTCCCCTTTTTCAAAACTTGCTCGAGCGCGGCCTGGCCAGGCCCGATCCGCTCGACATGGGCCTCGACGTCGACGACCAGCTAGCCGTGATTGGCCGCGATGGGCTCACGAGCGGTTGCCTGTTTGCCTTGGGCCCCTTGCTGAAAGGAACGCTCTGGGAGACGACCGCCGTGCCCGAGCTTCGCGGACAGGCCATGCAATTGGCCCGCGTGTTGCTGGCCGACGAAATGCCCGACGGAGACGACAGCCGCTTTCGCGTACGCGAAGAAGCGGTGCTCGAGTACTATATTTGAGCGGCCACAGGGTTTTGGGTAAAGTCTGCGGGGCGCGGGATTCCCGAGTGAAGGGATTGCTCGCGATCGGCCGATTTTGCCTTACAGTACGTCCTGTCGTGGCCCTCCTGCTAACCCGCCGGCCGCCGTGGTTGCGCTACCGATTTGCACGGAGGCGATATGTTCCTGAGGCAACGGCTTTGGTCCGGCGGGTATCTGGCGTTGATCTGGCTCGCCGCCACCACGGGCTGCCGGACGCCGCGGCCGGCTGGTTCTCAAGCCGCTGTTGCTGCGCACAGTGGCTCGCCGAAGGCCGCGGAGGGCTCGCGGAACGCGACGGAAGTCGTTCCCTACAGAAGTGGAACGACCAGCCAGGCAAGCGCGTTTCCACGCCCTGCCACCACGGCTTCGGCCGCAAGCAGCAGGCGGGACGCCCGCACCACAAACGAGAAGCCGACGCCGCCCGCTCGCCTGGCCAGCCTGCACCTCGTTCAACAACCCGTCGGCGTCGACGATCCCTTTGCGGGTCAGCCGGAGCTGCAGCTTCCGCGGCTTCTCGGTGAAGTGCTGGCCCGCAACCAGACGCTGGCGGCGATGCGCGCCGCGTGGCTCTCCGCCGCCGAGCGCTATCCCCAGGCGCGGGCGCTCGACGACCCCGTGTTCACCGGTATGGCCGCCCCCGCGTCGCTGAGCTCCGCCGTGACCAGCGTGCCTGGAAACGTGGCGGGCTACGTGGTGGGCGGCGCGCAGAAGCTCCCCTGGTTCGGCAAGCTGCAGTTGCGCGGCGACGCGGCACTGGCGGAAAGCCGGGCGGCCCGCTGGGACGTCGACGACGCGCGGCTGCAAATCATCGAGGCCGCGGGCCTGGCCTATTACGACTACTATCTTGTGAGGCAGGATCTGGCGCTGAACGTCGAGAATACCGCCAAACTGCGCGAGTTCCACGACATCGCGGCGCGCAAATACGAAGCGAACCTGGCGCCACAGCAAGATATGTTGCAGGCCGAGGTGGAGCTGGCCGAGCTGGCCCGTCGGCAGATCGAGTTGGAGCGGTTGGAACGGATCGCCATCGCCCGCATCAACACCTTGATGCACCGCATGCCCGACGCCTATGTGCCGGCGGCGCCGGCCAGCCTGCAAGCACCGTTGCTGGCGCTCTCCGCGGCCGAGTTGCGGGCGACGGCGGTCACGCGGCGGCCCGATCTGGCCTCGCTGGCGGCCAAGATTCGCGCCGAGCAGGCCCGCTTGCAGTTGGCCAACAAGGAATTCATGCCCGATTTCGAGGTCTTTGGCCGCTACGATAACTTCTGGACTCAGGCTTCGCAGCGCGGGCAAGTGGGCCTGAACATGAACGTGCCGCTGTATCGCGACAAGCGTTACGCCGCGGTGCGCGAAGCGCAGTGGCGCTTGAGCCAGCGCCGGGCGGAATACGAACAGCGGATCGACGACATCAACCGTGAAGTGCAAACGGCCTACGAGCGGTTCGACGAAGCGCAGCAGACGGTCGGGCTGTATACCGATCAGATTCTGCCCGCCGCGCGGAAAAACGTCGATTCCGCGTTCGCCGCCTACGAGACGAGCGGCGGCGACTTTTTGCGGCTGGTGGCCGCGCAACGGCAGCTCATCAGTTTGCAAGAGCGCTATCAGGAGTCGATCGCCGATTACCATCGGCGGCGCGTGGAACTGGAGCGGGTGGTGGGCCAGCCGCTTCCAAACGGACAGGCAGCGGAGGAGATACCGCCGGGCCGGCAAATAGCGCGCACATTCCGCGCGCCGCGGCCGGCGGCCGATCCCTTGGGAAGAATCAGTGACTGTGGTTCCCATGACCACCGCCGACCAGATGCAGCACGACCGCCACCAAGACAATTACACCGATCGCGGCGACAACGACCTTGACTCCTGAACGGCGGCCCGCGCCGGTCGCCCCGTTCGTCGGATCGGCGCGCATTTGCCGGGCGGGCGCGGCCCTTGGCGTTTCACGCCGGTGGCGCTGCTTGCGCCGTCCGTAGGCGGTCATGCCGCGTGGCTTGTAGATTGCCAGCGTCGTGGCTGTGAGCAACGCCAGCAGAGCGGCGCCGGCGACGGCCACCAGTCGAATTCTCAGCCCGCGCAGATCCGCGGCGGACAAGGTGCTCTCTGCCGCCGCGCTCGCCACGAAACTGATGAGCCGCGTGTGAACGAGCAAGAGGACGATCGCAAATGTGTTGATCAGGAATTTCGCCAGGATCCAGTAGTGCCTGAACAAGCCCCATGGGGTGCCCAGCGACATGACAAGTCCGGTCAGCAGCGAGGCGAAGGACAACGGCACGATAACGAACCAGGCGGTGAGATCCATCGCAAGGTAAGCGGCACGCACCATCAGGGCGTCCTGGCTGGCCAGACCGGTAACGGCGAGACCTTCGAAGGCAGCCACCGCACCGAGCCAGCCGACCGAGGAAGTGATGTGGGCGGTCAGTGCGACCTTACGGATGCCAGGCGTCATGGTCGTTGCTCGTGGTGCAGAGTGTCTGAACGCAGCAGGGCCGTGTGGCGATAGGCCAAGTCCGTACTCTGCGCGAGGAACTCGGCAATCGCCCTGAGTTGGTCGCCGTCGAACCGCTTTAGAAGAGCGGTCACGTCGTTTCGTATTGGCTCGAACACGTGGTGGATGTCTGGCATTCGCTCGCCCGACTGACAAAGAATCTGCTTGCGCCGATCGCGCGCGTCTGATTTGCGAGACAAGTACCCTGCCCGCTCCAACCTGGCGACCACGCCGGTGATGGCGCCGGTCGTCAGGCCCGTGAGTGCGGCCAACTCGCTTCCGGTCATCGGCCCGCGCTCGCGCAACAAATCGAGGCACTTATGATCGGCGGGGCCGATCCCCAGACGCTCTGCCACCGCTTGGTGAAACAACACGACCGCGGTGCTGTGCCGGCGGACGAGACGGCCGACGATGTCGTCGATCAGATGCGATTTGCTCATGCTTGCCGTTCGGATTGCATTTGCTTCGTTATTAGCTTAGATACTAAGCTATCTGCGAAGGGGTTGGCTGTCAACCGTGTGCGGCGCGGCAAACTCTCTTGTCTACTGCGGCGTGCTGGCCCCGCCGGCGGCGCTGCCGGCCCCGAGCGAGCCGCCCTTTGGCCCGCCGAACGCGCCGCCGCCCGCGCTTGGAGGGCCCTTCATCGCCGCGGTTCCCGCGCTCTCCGAGGAGCGGACGCCGCCGGGCGTCGTGGTCGGGCCGCCTAGCACGGGCAGCGGCTCGCCTCCCATCGGCAGGGCACCGACCGCCGTCGCCCCGCCTTGCAGATAATAGGAGTTGGCCAGTCCCGTTTCTCGTTCCACTCCCTCAGCGGACCAACTCCGCGGCGGCTGCGGAGCCGCGGCGGGCGGTGATTCAAACGCCGGGGCCTTGCGGTAGCCGGCGGCCAGCGAGCCCGCGGCGGGCCGGCGCGGATCATATCTCAGCCAGCGTCGGCCATCGAACACACTCCAACTTCCGCCCGTCGTCCAGTACCACCAACGGCCATTATGCCAGGCGTAGCGCCAGCGGTTTTGCGATTGACCGCCGCGTGGCGCGGACCGCGCCAAACCACTTCGAGCTGTCCTTTGTGCCGCCGCGTCATTGGGCCGGCTGACCACGGTGGCGACGATCAACGCGACAAAAATGCTGAGGAATTTCATCGTTTCGCAGTCCTTCCGGAACAAGTTACCGCCCCGCGACTGAATTATACCGCACGCTGTGTCAAAGATACTATCGGCAATAGCAAAGCGCCGAGCGGTGCGTGCGGATTCGCCCAGTTCGTGCCCGCCTGCCGCACAGCCACCGACTTGTCGAATCGCACGGTTGGCTGCCGAGAGAAAACGCCGCCGACGGTCGCTTGCTCTAAAGGCGTGCGGGGCTATGCACTTGCGACATGTTGTGACAGCAACCCTGACTCGCTCGGTGGATAGCGGCACATAAACTGCCTAAGTGCGCCCACGGATAATAAGTAACAACGCACTTTCTTCGATGAGGTGACCCATGTTTACAAGAAAACATTTGGTGCTCGCCGCGCTGTGCGGCGTCGGATTCGTTTCTAACGCCTTCGCTCGCGAAGCGGTTGCGGCGCCGGCGAATCCTTTCAAGCCTGGCGACGAAATCGTCGCGACCGCCAGCGGCACGCCGCTGATGCGGGGCTATTCCACCTTGGCGACACTGGCCGAAGGCCAAACGTTGCGAGTTCTGAAGGTGGAGGGAGCTTGGGTGGGAACCACCGTCACGGTCAACGGTACGAAGATCGGCGGCTGGCTCTGGAACAAGCAGCTCGCGACGCCGCGGCAATACCAGGCCCTGCGGCAGGGCGTCCGCCGCAGCTATTCGTATCAACCGGCCCCGGTCTACCAAGGCCCCTACTTCGGTCAGCCGACTTATACGCAGCCGTTCGTCATGGGCGAGACTCCCTACGGCAGTTCGTATTGGCGGGCCGACCGCAAAGTTATGGGCTACTAACCAAGTCGGGCAGATGAGGACGATCCAACGCACGCCCAGCCTGCCGACCGCGGATTTTCGATAGCAACGAGCATCACCGCGGTCGGCCTAACATGACGGCGCGACGACCATGTGGCGTCGCCTGTCGTTCAGCCATTCGAGAGGAGAAAAGTCGATGTCGAAACCTACCTTGTTCCTTGCCGGGGCGCTCGGCGCGCTGATGTTTGTGCAGCAGTTGCCCGCCGGGCAGGAACTTTCCAGCCGCGCCGATCGCAAGATCACCGGCCAGTATTTCCGGCCGAACACGGCCTCGACGTATCAGCGAGGCGCCATCAGCCACGCTGAGGCGTTGGACTACTACGGCCGACGCTACAGCCAGATTCCCGCCGAGACCGCCAAAGAACACGCCGCCGAAATTCGCCGCAACCTGAACGCGGCGAAGAAGGAGTACGCCAAGCTCGACAAAGAGGCCAAGGGCAACAAGCACGTCGAAGCCCACTTGAAAGCCATTCAAGAGCACCATGCCAAGGCCGAGGAGATGTGCGAGATCGTGAGCCGATCATAAGGCTCTCTTTGCCAAGGTTACTCGCCATGCACGAGACGTCAGACAAGATCAGGGCCGACATCAAGCAGCGATTTGTGAAACTCGCACTCTGCCCAACGGAAGAAAAGAAGTTTCCCGTTGGCCCCGCCAGTGCGAAGCGACTGGGCTACGACCCTGTTGAGATCGACGCGCTGCCAAACTCGGTCACGGAGTCGTTCGCCGGCGTCGGCGACCCGTTTGCTCTTGGAGAACTCCGCCCCGGTGAAACGGTGCTCGACCTCGGCTGCGGGGCGGGCCTCGACAGCATCCTCGCCGCCCGCCGCGTTTTCCCTACGGGCAAGGTGATCGGCGTCGATTTCGCCGTCGAGATGGTCGAGAAAGCCGTGCGCAACGCGGCGGCGGTCGGAGTGAGCAACACCGATTTTCGACAGGGAAATGCCGACGCAATTCCGCTGGAAGACGGCTCGGTTGACATGGTGATCTCCAATGGGCTGTTCAACCTCTGTCTCAACAAGCCGAAGGTTTTGGCCGAAGTGTTCCGCGTTCTGCGCCCCGGTGGCCGCCTGCAAATGGCCGACATCCTGCTGCACGACGACGTGACGGAGGAAGAAGTGGCCCGCAAAGGTAGTTGGTCCGACTGAATTGGCGGTGCCGTGTGGGGGCGGTCGCTCCTGCAAATGCTCGCCGACGCGGGGTTCGCGGAGGCAAAACTTCACGCGTGGACCGGTTACCACACGTCGTCCTGTACCGAGGGGGCAACGATTACGGCAAGGAAACCCTAAATTGCTTGGCGACAACGCCGGAGCATGGGCGGAGAGTTGAAAGCATGTCATTTCGTTCCGTGTTTGTCGCGCTGGTGATTGGTTTCGGGTTGGTGCATCGCTTGCGCTATGCTCCACCAGGGAGTGGTTCAGCGTGATCTGTCTCATGCCTTTGGTCGCCTTCGCGTTAGGTTCGTTCAGTTGTCGGCAGCCTTGGCAAGCGCCCGCTAATGCGGCGTACTTGCCCCGCCGGCGGCGCTGCCGGCGCCGAGCGACCGGCCGGTCGGCCCGCCAAAGGAACCTCCACCGGTCTGGCTTGGGCCGCGCATGGAAGGCGACATTCCTTCACTTAGACCGCTGGGCCCGGCGTGCGGGCCCAAGCCGGTTCCAAGCGGACTTGGCCCGCCAAGCACTGGAAGCGGCTCGCCCAAGGGCAGGCCGCGCCCGGCGCCTTCCAAGTAGAAGGAGTTGGTCAACCCCGTTTCTCGTTCCATATCTCCCGCGGCCGACCAGGTGCGCGGCGGCTCCGGAGGCGCGGCGGGCGGAGAGTCGAAGGCGGGGGCCTTGCGATACCCGCCAGCCAGGGCCCCCGAAGGCGGACGGCGTGCATCGTACCGGACCCATCGCCGGCCATTGAAGTAACTCCAATGCCGCTCGTGCGACCAATACCACCAGCGGTCGTTGTGCCACTGATACCGCCAACGGTTTTCGGGCTGTCCGCCGCGCGGCGCGGCTTGCGCGACGCGCGTTGCCGCGGGCCGCTGCGCCAGGGCCCCGTTCGGCCAGGCGGCCGTGGTGTAGGTCAAGAGCGCCGACGTAACTAACACTAGCTCTTTTATCATTTTTTCACCTGAATCTCGTGACGAAATAATCCCTTTTGCAAGTTTCGCGCCGCGCCGATCGCGTCCGGCGTCGAAGCGGTGTTGCGCCATGCTTTTGACGGCAAAAAGTGGTCGCGCGTTCGCGCCGCCGACGGTGATCAACCGCGGCCGGCGTGCGGATTCGCTCGTTAAAACGCACAGTCTCACAGGTTTCCCCCGTTCGAGGCTGCCATTCCTCCAAGATGTTTTGGTTTCCTCGCTTGTGCGTAAGTTCAAGTGGTGAACGTGATAAGCACCGATCACCGGCGGCGAACAGGCGCTTCCGGCCGCAGGTTGGCCCGCGGACTGCATTCCATCAAAGTCCGTGAAAGACCATATTGCCACGCACTTTTCACGAGATGGCGGCTTCGCGTTCTCGTGCGATCAAGATCTGATGCTCATCCGACGCTGCTAGCGAAAGGAACCTTATGATAGGACGACGCCAATTCGGGGCCGCCGGCATGTCGGCGTTTGCGCTGGCCCTCATGGACAAGAGGGGTTTTGCACAAGCCGGCGCAAAGCGGGTTTCCGTATCCACCGAAGGGATCCACGACGACATGAGCCGCTGCACCGGCAACACTCCGCTGGTGCGGCTCGACCGCATCGGCCGGGGCTGCGTGGCCGGCATCGCGGCGAAAGTGGAAAGCATGAATCCGCTGGGAAGCGCCAAAGACCGCATCGCCCCCGCCATGATCGACGCCGCCGAGCGGGACGGCAAAATCAGCGACGGAACCGTGATCGTCGAGCCGACGAGTGGCAACACGGGCATTGCACTGGCTTATGTCTGTGCCGCTCGCGGTTACAAGCTGAAGGTGACCATGCCCGAAAGCATGTCGATTGAACGTCGCCAACTGCTCAAAGCGCTGGGCGCCGAAGTCATCCTGACACCGGCCGCCGAAGGGATGGCCGGCGCGGTGCGGAAGGCCGAAGGGATCGTCGCGAGCAACAAAAACCACTTCATGCCGCAACAGTTCAATAATCCGGCCAACCCCGAAATCCATCGAAAAACAACCGCCGAGGAAATCTGGCGCGACACGCGGGGGGCGATCGACATTTTTGTGTCGGGCGTCGGCACGGGTGGCACGATTACCGGTGTCGGCGAGGGCATCAAGAGGCACAAACCGGGGCTGCGCGTGGTGGCCGTCGAGCCGGCAAAGAGTCCAGTCCTCACGCAAAAGCGAGCCGGCCAGCCGCTCAGGCCAGGCAAGCATGCTATTGAAGGCATCGGCGCCGGCTTTATTCCGAAGGTGCTGAATCTCGACGTCATTGACGAGGTCGTCCAAGTCACGGACGAGGACGCTTTTGAAACGGCCCGCCGCCTTGCACGGCTTGAAGGCGCGCTGTGCGGCCCCAGCTCAGGCGCCGCTGTTTGGGCGGCGCTGAAGCTCGCGCGCCAGCCGGAGCACGCCGGCAAGCTGATTGTCGCCCCTTTGGCGGACACGGGGGAACGGTATCTTTCGACGGGTCTCTATTCGGCTGGCGGCTGAGGGATGTTGGTGAAGCAACAGTGGTGCGAGCACGACCGGATAAAGCCTGGCGCCACCGCTAAACCGAGCACAAGAGCCGTGCTGGTTTTACGCTGATTTACGAGCTTGACTCGTCATGCATGGAGAACGAGAATAAAGTTGCCGACGACCTCCTACCTCACGCCTTGGTACTTCGCGCCACAGTCAGGCACTTTCGCCCGAAAACAACACCAAGCGATGACTCGCAAGGACGCACTGAAGAGACTGACTGGGCTGGCGCCACGGGTTGACGACCATTTGGAGAGGCTTGCCGCCAATCCGACCAGCCGGGATCGGCCGCATTGGACCGGCGAGATCAGGAATTGGATTCGACAAATGGAAGCTTTGCTTCCTGCAGTGGGAGGCAAGACGGCGGAGAAATGGCGAGCTCGCATCGCCGAGTGGAAGGCGAGACTGGAGAGCTAGAATGAACGTTGCGGTATCCAGACTTGAACATCTATTGGGCCGCGTATTCGACGGCGTCAGCGAGGGCCTCAGGGCCGAGCTTGATCTCGAGGAGTACGAGAAGAGGAAGCACGATTTCGTGTTCCATATGACCGACTGGATCGGCGACCTGGAACAGCTAGCGGAGCTCTTTGGCGATCCTGACCAAGAGACCGATGAGACCGCGTCCAACGTCGTGTTGGGATTCCTGTACCACGTGATTCCCCATCTCAACGCCGCTGGCAGGCTCCTGCTGGGCGACGTTGGCGACCCCTTTTCAACCCCTAAGAGTGGTTAGCAAGCACCAAGCCGACCGCTGCTCGGCAGCTTCCTCGCGCGGCATTCGACCGACTTTACCGCCGATATTCGTACGCTGCCGTCAGAAATCAAGACTGACAGGACGGCTGAGCGGGATTCCCACGCTCAACGCGGCGTCATAGGTAGGCGTTGGTCACGTACTGCTGCACCATGTGTGTTGAAGTACGAAGCGTTCACGGCGACGGCATGCCGCATGACGTCGATCCAGCGATCACGGTCCTGGTAGTAATTCCGAGCAAAAGCTGTACTGCTGTCCCGCGTAGGTCTCCGACAGGCCTTGCGCTTCTGCGACGATCATCCCACACACGGGATCGGTTACGGCGTTCGACATCAAATGACTCCTTTTTCAGTTGATCGCGGTCTTGTTCCGCGTTCGCGCAGCAGTACGGCGCGACGCCGGTTCGCGGTAGGGGCCTCGGAACGGCGCGTAGATAGCGTTCTCGTAGTCGCCGCGGCGGCCGAAATAAACGTTTCATGGCTTGTGGTCCCTGTGTCTACCGTGGCGACGTGGTCGCCGTCTGGTTGTGCGACTTTTCTGAAGGCAATCGCTGGGCCACGGCCGCGCGTCGCACTTTTCAGCCGGTTTCCGAGCGCCGTGGCCGTCCCGTCGCTGTGCTTGCGCGCGCGCCGTGCCGCTCATAGCGCGCTCAGCCGCGCGCCTTGTCTGCCACCAGCTTTAGAGATCGTCCTGCTTTCAGGAAAGATAGATAAACGGCCGAAGGCCGCCGTAGCCGCGAAGCGGCGTGATTCCATAGCCCAGGGGTCGGAACGATGTGAAACGCGGTGAAAAAAGCAGGACGGTCTGGACGGTCTCGACGCGAACGGTCCAATAGCGTGTTGGCACGCGAATTGCCCTCGCTTGGCCGCGGACAACAGTGCATTCGACGCGAAACAGAAGAAAACGACCAGCGATGTACACGACGCCCTTGCAACAAGATTCCCTGCGCACCACGGCGATCGCCGCTAGGCTGGCCGGGGTCCGCTCGCCAGCGGCCAGCAACCCGTTGCACGTGCGGCCGGCGGCGACGTGACGCGGCGAGTGGCATTGTTCCTGTCGACCGCCGGCATGCCCGGCTTGCGGCGACTCCGCGTGGACGTGGCCGGAGACACCATCGTTCTTTCAGGCCGCGTTCGCACGTTTTACGAACGCCAGATCGCGGTCGAACGGTCGCGACGGGTTGCGGGCGTCATCGAAGTTGACGACCAAATCGAGGTTGTCGAGTAGCGGGGTCCGGCGCTGTCGTGTATCTTATGGGTCGAACGTCGCAGTCTCCCCCACTGGCGCGGCGGAAGTGGGATATAATCGCGTGGTGTTCCCGGACGATTCATCCCGCTAGTCGACGACCAGCCGCTCCATGAAAACGACGTTGCGTTTGGTTCTCGGCATGCTGCTGGGGGTCGTCTTGGGCGGTGGCCTCGTGACCGCCCATTTTACCGGGCGATTGACGCCACTCTATCACAAGCTCGGCTGGCATTCGTTGGCCGCCTCGACCGGGGCCGCCTCGCCAGAACACGCCGGCCCTAAGATGGGCGAGCAGGCCGATATGCCCGGCATGGAGATGTCGGGCGATGACGCCTCGGGCGGAGGCATGTCGGGCATGAACATGCCGGGCATGCCCGGTATGAGCATGCCAGGCACGGACCACTCGCAGCACAAGGCGGCGAAGGAGGCCGTGCCGGGCCATGTGATGGTCCAGTTCAGCGAGGCGCGGCAGCAATTGATCGGCGTGAAGATCGGCCGCGTCGAGCGCGACCGGCTGCGGATGTCGGTGCGCGCCGTGGGCATCATCGAGCCCGACCAGACGCGGCTGAAACGGGTGCAGACGCGCATCAGCGGCTGGGTCACCAAGGTGTTCGTCAATTATGTCGGCCAGGACGTGAAACAAGACGATCCGCTCTTGGAGGTCTACAGTCCGAACCTGCTCTCGACTCAGGAAGAATACCTGGTGGCCGTGGCGCAGGAGCCGCGCGTGCGCGGAGAGGGCGAGCCCCTGCTGGTGCGATCCGCGCGCCGTAGGTTGGAGCTGCTGGGCGTGCCCGCAGACGAAATCGAAAAGCTCGCCAAGACCAAAAAGCCCCGCGACACGCTGATGCTTCGCGCGCCGATCAACGGCGTCGTCTTGGAGCGCAACGTGCTGGAAGGCAACTATGTGGAGCCTTCCACCGACCTTTACCGCATCGCCGACCTGTCGGTGGTGTGGCTGCAGGCGAAGATCTACGAATATGAATTGCCGCACATCGAGCTGGGGCAGCCGGTGACCGTCACGCTGCTGTCCGATTCGACCACCACGTTTCAAGGAAAGGTATCGTTCGTCGAACCGATCGTGCAAGAGAAGACGCGCACCATCAAAGTTCGCGTGGAAATACCGAACGAAGACGAGCGTCTCAAGCCGGGTATGTACGCCGACCTGAAGATCGACCACGACATGGGCCGGGGGCTGTTGATCCCGGATACGGCGGTGCTGCAGACGGGCGAGCGCGGCGTTGCCTTCCGGGCGTTGGAGGGCGGCTGGTTCGAGCCCGTGGAAGTCACGCTCGGCGGACGCTTCGGCCAGCGGCTTGAGGTGCGCTCGGGTTTGTCCGAGGGTGAGAAGATTCTGACGTCGGCCGTCTACTTGATCGACTCCGAGTCGCAGATGCGGGCCTCGTCGGGTGGCGGGGGGCATCATCATTGATCGAACGCATCATCGACTTTTCCGCCAGGAACAAGTTTCTGGTGATCGTGTTCACCGGCGTGGCCGTGGCCGCGGCGGTCCAGGCGATGCGTGCCATTCCGATGGACGCCATCCCCGACTTGTCGGATACGCAAGTCGTCGTTTTTTCCCGTTGGGACCGCAGCCCCGACATTATCGAAGACCAGGTGACCTATCCGATCGTCACGGCGCTGCTCGGCGCGCCGAAGATCAAGGCCATCCGCGGCTTCTCCGATTTTGGTTTCTCCTATGTCTACGTCATCTTTCAGGACGGCACCGATATCTATTGGGCCCGCAGCCGCACGTTGGAGTACCTGTCGAAGATCCTGCCGTACTTGCCCGAAGGGGTGCGGACGGAAATGGGGCCCGACGCGACCAGCGTGGGCTGGGTCTATGAGTACGCCTTGGTCGATAAGACGGGGCAAAACGACCTGGCCGAGCTGCGCACCTACCAGGACTGGTATTTGCGCTATCAGCTTCAGGCGGTGCCGGGCGTGTCCGAAGTCGCCTCCGTCGGCGGCTTCCAGAAGCAGTACCAGGTCAACGTCGACCCCAACGCGATCTTGGCGTTCAACATTCCGCTGGCCACGGTGGTGCAGGCCATTCGCGATGGCAACAACGACACCGGTGGCCGTCTGGTGGAGTTCAGCGGCGCCGAGTACATGGTGCGGGGCCGCGGCTACGCGCGGAGCGTCGGCGAGATCGAGAACATCGTCGTCGGCGTCGACTCGCAGGGCACGCCGGTGCTCGTCAAAAACCTGGGCACGGTCACGCTGGGGCCCGACATTCGCCGCGGCATCGTTGACCTCGACGGCGAGGGAGACACCGTGGGCGGCGTCGTCGTCATGCGGGCAAACGAAAACGCCCTGAAAGTGATCGAGCGCGTCAAGGCCAAGCTCGAAGAGCTCAAGCCCTCGATGCCCAAGGGCGCCGAAGTCATTCCCACCTACGACCGTTCGGAGCTGATCGTTCATTCCATCGACACCCTGAAGGAAGAGCTGCTGATGGAAATCACCATCGTCAGCATCGTGATCCTGGTGTTCTTGTGGCACATCCCTTCGGCCATTATCCCGATCTTGACCATTCCCGTCTCGGTCGTGCTGGCCTTCATTCCGATGTACTTTATGGGTCTGACCTCGAACATCATGTCGCTGACCGGCATGGCCATTTCGATCGGCGTGCTCGTGGATGGGGCGATCGTGGAAGTCGAAAACGCCTACAAGCGGCTGGAGCAGTGGATCGAAAGGGGCCGGCAAGGCGACTTTCACGAAGTGCGGCTGCGGGCGTTGAAAGAGGTGGGGCCGTCCGTCTTCTTTTCGCTGCTGGTGATCGCCGTGGCGTTCATGCCGGTCTTTACGCTGGTCGACCAGGAAGGCCGGCTGTTCAAGCCGCTGGCCTACACCAAGAACCTGGCGATGGCGATTGCGGCGGTGCTGGCCGTCACGCTCGACCCGGCCATCCGCATGCTGTTCACGCGGATGGACCACTGGGAGTTCCGGCCGCGGTGGTTGGCCTGGCTGGCCAACACGGCGCTGGTTGGTCGCTATTATCCCGAAGAGCGGCACCCGATCAGCCGCTGGCTGTTTTGGGCGTACGAGCCGGTCTGCAATTTCGCGCTGCGGCACAAAGCCCTGACGATTCTGTCGGCCGTACTGCTGATGCTCACCACCGTGCCCGTCTATTTCCAGCTCGGCTCGGAGTTCATGCCGCCGTTGTACGAGGGCGACCTGCTCTACATGCCCGTCACCCTGCCGGGCATCTCGGTCACCGAAGCGCAGGAACTGATGCAGACGATGGACCAGATTTTGATGGACACGCCGGAGGTCGAGCGGGTGTTCGGCAAGGCGGGGCGGTTCGGCACGTCGCTCGACCCCGCCCCCTTTTCGATGATGGAGACCACCATCGTGCTCAAGCCGACCTCCGAGTGGCGGAAAGTCGATCGCTGGTACTCGAACTGGCCGGAGTGGCTGCAAGTGCCGCTGCGGCATCTCTGGAACGACCGGATCACGCCCGACCAGTTGGAGGCCGAGCTGGACGAGAAGATGCAGTTCCCGGGGATCAGCAACGCCTGGACGATGCCGATCAAGGCCCGCGTCGACATGCTCTCCACCGGCGTGCGCACGCCCATCGGCATCAAGATCATGGGCGGCGACTTGAACGAGATCCAGCGTCTGGGAGAGCATCTGGAGATGATCCTGAAGCCCATCCGCGGCACGCGCAGCGTCTTCGCCGAGCGGACCGGCGGCGGCTATTTTGTCGATTTCGTGCTCAAGCGCGAGGCGCTCGCCCGCTACGGCCTGACGATCAAGGAAGCGGAGATGGTGATCGTTGCGGCGGTGGGCGGCGAGGCTATCACCACCACGATCGAAGGCCGCGAACGGTACAGCGTCAACGTGCGTTATGCCCGCGAGCTGCGCGACAATGTCGACAAGCTGCGTTATGTGCTGGTGCCGACAACGACCGGCGCGCACATCCCGCTGGCCGAGCTGGCGGACATCGAGCTGGTGGCCGGCCCGGCCATGATCCGCGATGAGAACGCCCTGCTCACCGGTTATGTGTACGTCGATCTGGCCGACCGCGACGTGGGCGGCTATGTCAAAGAAGCCAAACAGGCGGTGGAGGAGCAACTTCAGCTTCCCACCGGCTATACGCTGGCTTGGAGCGGGCAATACGAGAACATGATCCGCGTGGAGGAGCGGCTCAAAACGGTGGTGCCGCTCACGCTGTTTCTGATCTTCGTGCTGCTTTACATGAATACGAAGTCAACCGTCAAGGCGCTGATCGTCATGCTGGCGGTGCCGTTCTCGCTCGTGGGCGCCGTCTGGTATCTCTGGCTGCTGGGGTATCACATGTCGATCGCCGTTTGGGTGGGCATGATCGCGTTGATGGGACTCGATGCGGAGACGGGCGTGTTCATGCTGTTGTTCCTCGACTTGTCGTACTACGACGCCGTGCGACAAGGGAAGATGCGGACCTACGAGGATCTTCGCGCGGCGATCATTCACGGGGCGGTGAAGCGTGTGCGGCCCAAAATGATGACCGTCGCGGCGGCCATGATGGGCCTGCTGCCGATCATGTGGTCGCTGGGCACGGGGGCCGACATGATGAAGCGCATCGCCGCGCCGATGATCGGCGGCCTGGTGACGAGTTTCGCGCTGGAGCTGTTGGTGTATCCCTGCATCTATGCCATCTGGAAATGGCGCTATGAAATGAAGCACGGCACGGTCGATGTGAGCGCGCTATCGCTGCCCGAGTTGCGCGGGCATTGACCGGGGGCGGCCAATCACCAATCATCACGAGCTTGACTTAGAGGGCTGCGAAGGTAAAGTGAACGTGGCTACCCCGCTCTTGCATTTGTCGCTCAGGCGTTTGGTCGGAGAAAGGAGACGATGGCGCGTCCCGGACGAATGCAGGTTGAGCCAGTCCGGCTTAAAGGAAGTGGTGCAACTGGGCGTGATTTTGTCGTGCCAGGCCGGTCGACTCCGGAGTTGTTCTCGGCTCGGCTTATGGACCGTAGCGATACACTTGTCGTTACTTGGACAGCCAGCCTCGGCCGGCGAGCCCTTGTCAACCGGCTCGCGAAGGTTCAAGAGCTTGCTGGAGGCCCAGGTGGCTTTACGCGGATCAGAGGCATGGCAAGCGATCGTCTTCAAGCACGCATTGGGCTAGGTCGGTTCAGCCCCCACGAGGCGGCATTGGAGCTTGCTCGAACGCTCGGAGGACAGTGGCGCGTTGATGTAATGCGTCGGCCCCAAAGCACGACTTGGGACATCGTCGCGACTCGATTTGGAGATTAGTCATGCTGGATACCACCGAAAACCGTTACTGGCCGTTCGATGTTTTGTCCCCCGAACAGCGGTCGGAGGACGACCGGCGAGTGATTCACTTCCTTGAAACGGCATTTCAGGCAGGGTACAAGCCCTACATGTTCGCTTCCGAGAGTTTTGGGGCCACCAGTGAGGGCCGGGCCGCGGAGATTATCTATCGTGGCTGTCGCGGAAAACATTGGGAACTGTTTCTGGTACACGGTGAAGAGTTGGTCCTCTCGGCCCATCTTGATGACTTCGGTTCTGCTGCTGAGTCACTGCTGCGCTGGCTTGGTGGCGACGACGGGGCGGAAATCGTCGAGCTTATTCGAGGCCATCTCTTTAGCACAGAGGCCGCTCCCTCCGGATTTGTACTGCACGGTCGAAACGCGGCGGTCGACGCGATCGCTTTGCCGACGGCTCAGCTGCGCGGGCATGCGTAACTTGCGTGGCATGCCACGAAAGACAACGGCTTCTTGATTCTCGGTATGCTAGCGTCCGCGAAACGTTCGGCGTATGATGATCGCTTTGCGGACCGCCCAGGCACAAACTTCAAAGGTGATTCCTGTGATTCACACGCATTCGACGAGCGCGCTGGTGCTCTTCAGTCTTTTCGTCCCCTCGCTTTCGCCGGCGAATGCCGCCGAACGCGCGATGAAGGTCGCTACGGTAGACGTACCGCACGGGGGCAAAGCCGTGGCCGCCAAAACCGACGCAAACGGTGTCATTCATCTGCTGTACGATTCGCCGGATGGTCCGCAGTATGTTCGCTCCACCGACGACGGCCAGACATTTAGCCATGCGACTGCGGTTGTCGACCGCGAATCACGCAAGCCGGGATTGGAGTTCAGTGCTTGGGATATGGCGGTGGCGCCGGACGGCGCCGTCCACGTGGCGCTTGGCACGAATGCGTGGAAGTTGAAATCGCCCCAGGAACAATGGGGATATTATTATGCTCGTCTCGATTCCGGCGCGAAGGCGTTCTCGCCCCTGCGGAACATCAATCGCAAGCCGAGCGAGGGCTATTCTCTGGCGGCCGACGGTCACGGCAACGTGACCGCCTGTTGGCTCTCCGACAAGCTGTACGCCAACGTCTCCCACGACGGCGGAGCATCGTTCGGTTCGAACGTTGAAATCGATCCGAGCTTCAATCCCTGCAACTGTTGCACGACAAGCTGCGCCTACGGAGCCGACGGAAGGCTGGCTATCTTGTATCGCGAGGAGACGAACGACGACCGCGACATGTATCTCGTTCTGTGGGACCAGGACCGCAAGCAGGTGACGCGCACCCGCGTGGGCGGCACGTCATGGAAAGTCGACGCTTGCCCGATGACGTACTATTCGGTCTCGGCAACGCCCTACGGTTTTTTAGCCGTTTGGCCGACTCGCGGTGAGATCTATTTCGCCCAACTCGACAAGGACGGATCAGCGCTCTCGGCGGAGGAGGTGAAGACGCCGGGCCTGTCGGGCATGCGCACGGGCGTGCTGGCCTTGAACGCCGCCGGCGGCAACACGCTCGTCGCCTGGAAAAAAGACGGTCAGTTGGGCTGGCAACTTTACGACAAGCAGGGCCGGCCGTCGGACCATGCCGCTTCGGCTGCCAGCGCGGGCACCGGTGCGGCAGGTGTGGTAAGCAAAGGCGGTCAATTCATTCTGTTCCGCTAGCTCATGGCAACATGTGCGGCCGCAGCAAGTTTCCGCCGCGCTGCGACAGAAGCTCATCGAGGATCGCCCGGTCCGTATAGCCTTTGTCGATCATCACGCCCAGCTCTTCGCGCGTGCGTTTCGCCAGACCGCATGGTTTGTCTTGACCGGCATCGCACGCGGCGAGCGTAAAGAAGTGCCCGGCACAACCGTCGTGCATGCCACAGGTGCAATAGACCGCCGACATCAGCCACTCCAGGCGGTCGGCTTTGTTTTGCGACTTGCCGAGACCAGGCGGCAAGTCTTCGTCACTCTCTGCCCGCGGGACAGTTGAACGCAGCTTCACGCGCTCGCCCACGGTCAAGGCTGCCATCGAAGAGGCATCGATCTCCAATAAAAGCTGGGTCCGCTCGCGCCACGGACGGACCTGTCGCACCACGGCCGGAGCATCGTCGGCTGCTCGGATCGTTACCTGTTCGCCGGCCTGAAGCGATCGCGCCCAGGGGAGCGCCTCGTGGTCGAGGATCAACTCGACTTGGCGGCGGTCCGGGTGCAAAAAGATCAGCGTGCCGGGCAGGCCCTCATCGGCCCAGCGTCGGCGGAGCAGCGCCTGTTGCGCAGCCCGTCGCTTCTTGAATGCCTCGTCGAACTCGGGCGGCGCATAAAACGCCTGCTGGCTTAACTCGTCGGCCAGGAGCGAGACCGCCACAAACCGCTTGGCGTCGTCCGTGTCGAACCAGACCCAGACCCGTTGGCCCTCGGCGAACTGGTCCAGCCGGCCCCACCAGCCATCGTGCCATATCTCTGCGTCGGGTCGGAGCGGCCATTGCTTGGGTTCTGTTTCGCCGTCGATGAGCAGCGTGACTCGCTCGCGCGGCACGTCCACGCCTTGCACCAGGGCAAAGCGCCGGGACGCGATGTCGAGATTGCCATGCGGTTTGGCCGTCTCGTGGCTTGAATCCTGGAACGGCTTGGAGTCGCCAGCGGCGACCTCTTGCCCGTAGATCGAGGTCTCCGGGTATTCGGCCGCCCAGGCGAACCATTTGACCTGGACGCTGTCCATTCCGATCAGCCGTGGCCCTCCTTCGACGGCCCGGCCGGTGATGTCCCAGTGCAAGCCAATGCGTTGATTGGTGAACGGCGCTTCCTTCAGCGTTTCATCGACGCGGAAGATCCAGCCGGCATCTCCTTGCAGGCCCGACGTGCCCCAGGGCTGATGATAGGCCGCCGCGGTCCGCGTCGGGCCATACCAGAACACGATGCGCGGCCGCCCGTCAGCCGTGTCATGAATCACGCCGGCCTTCTCCAAGGCGTCCAGCGGATAGGCCCTTGCCTGCTTGCCGTCCCAGACGCCCAGCACCATCGTGTCGGCCGGCAGACGCCCGTCCACAGGCGGCCGGCTCTTGCGTGAATCGCCATTCACCTGGCCGGGCAGGTCGACCGGTTGGTACTTGTCGTACATGAAGTAAGCGACGGACTGCGGATAGCGCTTTTGCCAGAAGCCCCAGTCGGTGACCAGCGTGGGTCTCGGTTCCAGCCGGTGCCCTTTCTTGGGACCGTCGAAGGCAACGCCGGTCAGGCAGGAATAAAGCGTGCCGTCCTGATCGCTCTTCATGACCATGACGCCTTTGCGCCAACCGTAGAAACGGAACGGACCGTCGTCGGGCGCGAAGCCCCGCGCGAAGCCCGCGTCGGGATCGTGGACGAAGATGCCCCAACTGTCGCTGAGCACTCGATAGGCGTTGAGGAAAAACCGGATCGGTATGACGCCGTCGTTGACGTAGTTGTCGGTTTGAACCTGCACCCAGCAGAGAACTCGGTCGTCATCGCGCAGAGCCGCCTGGCGGCGGTTTGCCTCCACGCGGCAATGAGAACAGTTCGGATGGATCAGCGTCTCGAAAGCGTCCGGCCGGGCGATCACGTCGGGCGCCTGTGCCGGTTCGTCCGCCGGCGCCCATTCGCCAGTCGCGAGAAAGGTCCCTAGAAGCAAGGTCAGGACGAGCGAGTGGTTTAAGCGCATCGGCAGTCCTCCGCGAGATGGTTTCATTCGACATCGATCAGCTCGACATCGTGGAGTATAGTCGCAACCGCAACGCAAGCAAACCGGCCGGGCACGGATTGCTTCCAGGCCCGGCCGGTGCGGCGGTCGAGTAGTGTGGCGCCAGGGCGGCGCGTTTAGGGCGACTTGACGATCTTCGAGACGTCTTCCAAGAGCTTCGACACTTGGCCCTTGGTGAAATCGTCGGCGCCGTAGGCGCGGCTCGATTTCACCTCCATGCCGCGATAGAAGAGAGCGGTCAGCCCGGCATCGGGATTCAGGCCGTAATTGGCCGGACCGTTTTCGAATTCGACGGGAACGACGACCGGGATGTTCTTGATCTTCCGATCTTCGACAAGCTTGGCTGCTTGAGCTTCCAGCTTGTCGCGGTCGTCGCCCAACAGATTGACGAAAGCCTTGAGCTTCTCGTCTTTGTGCTGTTCGATGATTTCATCCAGCTTCTTGACCAAACTGGCCAAGGCCGCGTCTGACTTTCTGGCGAAAATCATGACGACGGGGCTGCCGCCGTACTTTCAGCGATAGCACAACTCTCGGCCCACGGGCACGCCGTCGTTTTCGGCGCCCGCGCACTTGACAACCTGAAACGCTTCGACGAAATCGCCGACCTGCGGGCCGCTCTTGAGCGCACCCGCGGCCAGCGCCGCCGCAAGCAAGCCGACATAACTCACTGATTGCACCATACATGGCTCCTTTGATTGGGTAATGGGTTCCGTTCAACTCGACCCTCCGCAGGCCCCAGTCTAATCGCTCGCCCGTCCCATTGGCAATCTCGGTCAGGGGCGTCGACGTCGCGTTTCCAAAGCGCTCAGCTTTTCCCCATCAGGCGGAAAAAGTCGTCGTTTTCGTTATGGTGTGGCAAGACCCGATCGTCGCGGACGTTCGCCGGACACGCGAAAGCTTGCGGCGGAATTCAGACCCCCACCGAGGGTCCGCTCAGCGCAGGCCGCCTGAGATATAAAAACTTTCGCCCGTGATCCAACGGGAATCGGCCGACGCCAGGAACACGGCGGCCGGGGCGATGTCCTGGGGCTGCCCGATGCGGCCCAGCGGCGTTTGCGCTTCGGTCTGTGAACGGAACTCGCCTTCGGCGATTCCAGCGGCCTGCAGACCTTCGGTTTCGACCATGCCCGGATTGATCGAGTTGACACGGATCTGCCGCGGCCCCAACTCCTTGGCAAGCGAGCGGGTGACCGCGTTCACCGCGGCCTTGGTACCGCTATAAACAGAGGCGCTTGGAAACGCGAGCGTGGCGACCACTGAGCTAATGTTGATCACGCTGCCCCCTTCGGGACCGAAATGCTTGGCCGCTTCCTTGGTCGCGAGCAATAGCCCCAGCACGTTGAGGTCGAACTGCTTGTGAAAGTGCTCGGCGGTCACGTCTTCGAGCGGGGCAAACTCGTAGATGCCGGCGTTGTTGACCAGCACATCGAGCCTGTCGAAGGCCTGTTTCGCCTCGGCGAACAAGCGTTCGATCTGGTCGGGCCTGGTCATATCGGCCTGCACCGCCACCGCCTTTCCGTCGCCGCGCACGATTTCGGCCACCACGCGGTCCGCCCCTGCTTTGCTGGAGGCGTAATTGACGACGACCGCCGCCCCTTCAGCGGCGAACTGCCTGGCGATTTCGGCGCCGATGCCTTTCGAGGCGCCCGTGACAACGGCTACTTTGCCGGCGAGTTTCTTGGACATGACACAATCTCCTTGAACTTAGGTTGGTTCGCCCTTGCTGAATACCAACACCTCCGTCTCGTCTTTCAGAAAAAATCGCGGCAACGCAACCATTCCGGCTGCCGATGAGTTAGCGGCACGAAAGCGAAAACTACGGCGTTGACCTTGGTTAGTCGGTCGTCGCCAGGCTGTTCTCTACGGTCTCAGCTCCGCCACCACGCGCTTCGCCCCGTAAATCTTGTCCAGCGCTTCGAGAATCGCGGCGGAGTGGACCGAGACCGCACGGGCCTGCGTGTCGCTGTAGACGAAGTCGAGCACCAGCGATTGAATGTTGCCGTCGAAGATGATGCCCACCAGCTCGCCGCGGCGGTTCACGACCGGACTGCCCGAATTGCCGCCGATGATGTCGGCCGTACATACGAAGTTGAACGGCGTTTCCGCCCGGACGGCCTGGCGGCGTTTCAGCCATCGTTCGGGCAACTGAAAGGGCGGCACGTCGCCGTGCTCGCGGGCATGGCCGTAAATGCCGCCCATCGTCGTCCAGGGCGGCACTTGCTCGCCCCGCTCTTCAAAGCCCTTCACCACGCCGAACGCCAGCCGCAACGTGAAGGTGGCGTCGGGATAGTTGTCGCCCCCGTATAAAGCGAACTGCGCCTTGGCCAGTTTGCCGTAGGCTTGCTGGAACGGCTCCTGGACTTCTTCTTCATAGGTCTTGCGCACCTGCCTGGCCGGACCGTCGACGAGCCGCGCCAGCTCGATCATCGGATCGTCCGACGCCTCGACCGCCTTGCTCCCCGCCTCGACCAGCTTGCGGCGCAGCGCCACGTCGGCCAGACGGCTGCCTTCGATCAATTCCGTGGCCCGCCGCACCGGCGACTTTTGATCGAGCACTTTCCGCACCAGCTCGTTGTCGGCCCCGGCCAGCTCTTCGTACATGCCCAGCGAATCGGCCAGCTTCACGATCTCCAAGTCGTTATAGATCGGCGCTTCGGAGTATAGCTGCTGCTTGAGCGAGTCGAGACCCGCTTCGGCGTATTCCCGCAGCCGGTCGGCATTGGGCTTTTCGGTCTCGGCGGTCAACCGCACGATCATGCGGGCAATACGGAACAGATCGGTGTTCAGCGCCTGCCCGCCCTCGAGGAGATACCAGTTGTCGTAGATGTTGCCCCAAGTGGCCAGGGCGTCGTCAACCTGTTTCCAGGCGTCGCCGTACGATTGCTTCAACTTGGCATCGCCGGCGACGGCTTTGCGGAGCTTGTTCTCCGATTGCTGCTTGTCGCCCATGATCGCCGGATCTTGCAGGCCGGCCAGACCGCCCAGCCGGGCCTTGCGCGAGTTCTGATAGCCGAACAACTCGTCCTGGGCGCGACGGGCATTTTCACGGCTGCGGTCGCTATAAGTTCGCAGCATCACTTCGCGGCGCCTGAGCACATTGAGCGAAAGCGGAAATACCCGGTCGCGCAAGAACCGCAGGTGGGCCACGGTGTTCAGCCGGTTGGTGCGTCCCGGATTTCCGGAAACGAACACCAGCTCGTCGTCGCCGGCTCCCGACTCGCTCCAAGCGAGATAGTGTTCGATCTTGGCCGGCTGGTCGTCTTCGTAGGCCCGAAAGAAACAGACGTCGAGATCGTAGCGGGGAAACTCGAAGTTGTCGGGGTCGCCCCCGAAAAAGGCGATCGACTTTTCCGGGGCAAACACCAGCCGGACATCGGTGTATTTCTTGTAGCGATAGAGATGGAACTGCCCGCCTTGATAGAGTGTGATCACGTCGCTGCGGAGGCCGGTTTTCTGGAACGATTCTTCCTCGATGGTGTTCATGGCGGCCTGCCGCGCGGTCCGGGCTTCGGCGGCCGAAAGCCCCGCTACGGCCTGATTCACGCGGTCGGTCACGTCTTCGATGCTCATCAAGACGTTCAGCTCCAGGTCGAGGCATTTTTTTTCGCCTTGCCGCGAGGCGGCGTAAAAGCCGTCTTCCACATAGTCGTGTTCGGCGTCGCTCAGCTTTTGCAAGGCGTCGGCGCCGACGTGGTGGTTGGTCATCACCAGTCCGTCGGCCGAGATGAACGAGCCGGACCCGCCGCTGTTGAACCGCACGCTGGCCCGTTGCAGGTGTTCCAGCCACGCGTCGCTGGGATTGAAGCCGTATTTCTGCTTTAGCTGCTCGCGGGGCGGATGATTGAAGAGCCACATGCCCTCGTCGGCCCGCGCGGCGGAGAAGTTGGTTGCGAAGATCAGCATGGCGAAAAGGAGAGATTGGTTTGTCATTGAGTTGATTTTCTTTGGACTGCGATGAAGTTCAACGACGCAATTCTAGCAGCCTATTCTCTGGCTTCTAGTGGCTTTAGCGACTCCGGCAATTGCTGGGGCGATTGCCGCTTCAAGCTCTTCGAGGGCGGATGAGGCTCCTCCTCGACACGCATGTGTTTCTTTGGTACGTGAGTGCCGATGCTCGGTTGCCGAAGCGATTCGAGGATGCGATCCGCGAACCGGCGAATGAGGTTTTACTTAGCGTCGCCTCGGTTTGGGAAGCCGTGATCACGCTGCCCGGTAAAAATAATAGCCGGCCAGGCTGAAGCCGATGAACACGACCACGCGCCGCACAAAGTTGCGGTCGAGACGCCGGGCGACGCGCGCCCCGCCGTAGCCGCCCAGGATGGCCGCCGCCGCCATCGCCAAGGCGAACGCCCAGTCGACCTTGCCCGAGGCGATGAAGACCACGACCGCCACGCCGTTGATGGACGAACCCAGCAACGTCTTCAGGCCGTTCATCTCGTGAATGTCGTGCAGGCCCATCAGCGCCAATGCGGCCAGCATGAGTATGCCGATGCCCGCACCAAAATACCCGCCGTAGATGGCGATGCCGAATTGAAACACGATCACCAGACCGACGTGCCGTGGCTGCGAGGTCTCGCCGATCGTCCCCAGGCCAATCCAACGCGCGATGCGGGGTTGCAACCAGAACAGCAGCGCCGCTGCCAGGATGAGCCACGGCACCAACGCCTTGAACGATTCGGCCGGCATCCGCATCAGCAACAGCGAGCCGATGAGTCCGCCCAGCAAGCTGGGCGCGAACAAGCGTCGCGCCCACCAATGCACCTGGCCTAGCTCGCCGCGGTAGCCCGCCATCCCGGCCAACGATCCGGGAAAGAGCGCCACCGTGCTGGTTGCATTGGCGACGACGGCGGCGGTGGCATCCTGGCCCAGCACGGCGATCAGGGCGGGAAAAGTCAACAGCGTGCCGCCGCCGGCCACGGAATTCACCGCGCCGGCCACGGTGGCCACGACGCAAAGGCATAGGGTGTCTAGGATTACGTCAAGCTGCACGGCCATGGGCGGTTTGGTCACACGAATGTAAAATCAAGAAAAGTTTTGGCACGCAAATTGGGTTGTTGACGCGCCCCGCGCCAAGCTCCTACAGTAACCTGCTGATCTATTGAAGGGCGATAGATTCAATTCAACGTCGATTCAGCATCGAGAAGCAGCTTCGAGAAGTAGGAGTTGGTGCCGGTGGCATTCTTGCGAAGCACCGGCAGACATCATGGGCCAGAGAACGCGGCGCGGTTCGCCGGCTTGCTGCCCGTCAGGGTCTTGCCAAGCGCCGGGCGACGCGTTGCTCGTGAGGCAAAGTAGTGCCAGGGGCTTTAGCCAGGGAGGATCGCCACGGCCCTCGCTCGCGTCGCGGGCGTGCCACAAGCTTGGCATTCGTATTGCCAGGCCGCAAGTGCCGCGGGGTCCCGTGTACAGGAGAAAGGTGCTTCGATGACTGCCGGAGCAATACTTGCGATTGTCAGCAAAGAGGTGCGCGACGAACAACACGAGCTCGATCGGCACTTGGCGCAGATTGAGCATTTGTTTCGCGAATCCCGCGTGTCGACGGCCAGCGGCGCGCTGCGCTTGCTCGAAGCGCTGGACGAGTTGAGCGAGCATTTAGGGATGGTGTTTGCGTTGAAGGAGAGCGACGGCTATTTCGGCGACGTGCTGGAAGCGACCCCTTCGTTGTGCCGCTGTGCCGACGAACTGAAGAGCGACCACCGTGCTTTGTTCACGGAACTGAGCCATCTGATCGACCAATGCGACCTCGACGTCGAGCGGCATCGCTGGCCGCAATGCTGGAAAATGGCCGAGATGACGTTCGAGAATTTCCGCCAGCGGCTGGAAGCCCATCAAGTGGGCGAGGCCGATCTGGTGCAAAAGGCGTTTACGCTCGATATTGGGGCGGCGTATTGCACAGGAGAGCAATCGAGATGATTCAACGAACGCATTTTATTCAACCTTGCCCGACGTGCGGCCGTAGTTTGCGGGTGCGCGTCGAGTATTTGGGCCGGCAGGTGGCTTGTCAGCATTGCCACGGCCGGTTCGTGGCCTGCGACCCCGAAAGCCCGGCCAGTTCGCTTTCGGATTCCGGCCTGGCCTTGTTGAAGCGTGCCGACGAATTGTTGAACCGCGTGGAATCGTAACCTCACTTATCGATGTTTTGTTCGAGCGCCATCCAACAGATGAGGTGGATCTCCGCGGGTGAGATGGGCGGCAGCGGCGCAGAAGCCTGGAAGGGCTCCAAACCCAACCGCTCGACTTCGTCGACAAGGGCCTTCGATTTTGCCTCGTCGCTTTCCATCTCTCGCGAATAAACCTCGCGCAAGGCCAACTCGTCGCGCCGCGAACACGGGCTTTCGATTGCGTCGAGGGCCCGCTCAAATCGCGGTTGCGCAACGTCGGCGGGCGGATAGTTTCGCAAGAATTGAGCCAGCTCGCGGTTGAACTTGGCAACCCGCGGCTGCAAGTTGGCCGGGTCGGTCTCGTGCATCCAAGACCTGAAAATGTCCTGCCGCGCACGCTCCCAGGCCGAGAAGGCCGTCTGTTTCAAATCAAGCGGAATGACGAGCGGCGTTTTCTCCGAGCACTCGATCAGACGCAGGCAGGTGCCGATTTCGCTGGCGATCGGTCCGCCCTCGAAGGGAACGAACCGCAAATAGCGCCGGTCGCCCACGGCGGCGCAGAAAAAGTGCCCGCGACGGCGCCCCTTGACCATGCCCGACCCCGCTTCGACTTCAAGTTTCAGCAGTTTCATGGCGGTTAATGCTTTCTTCGAAGCGTTGGAAGCAGATCATTTGAGTACAGGCTGCCTGATGGACCCAGCCTTTGCGCGTGGGTCATCAGCCGGCAGCAAGAAGTGACGCTCGAATGAATAGACCGACGCATAGATATCAGGCGAATGCGTGCCGATAATCAATTGCGATCCTGGTTTGAGCTTGCGAAACGCGCGCAGCAGGGTCGCGTGCCACTGCGGGTCGAGATGCAATTCGGGCTCGTCGATGAACACCAGGCCGGCAGGCGCCGGCTCGGTGAGCATTCCAGCGGCGAAACAAAACAACTCGATTTGTCCCGAGCTGAGAGCGTCGACGGCCAGTCGCTGCCCATTCGATAGTTGGCAAAACACCTCGAGTTGGAAGTCGGGGCTTTCGTCGATCGGTTCTACCGTGAACGATTGGCCGGGGTAGAACATTTGCCAGACCGAATTGAGCTGGTCGATGACGGTCCCGTATTTTGAGGGACGACCGGCGTCGCCGTGACGCGCGGCGACGTAAAAATCGTAGTTGCGCGCATTTACCAGGAACTGCTTGATGTTCTTCAAACGGTTCTTCTCCAACCGCGCCGCGCCGGTCTTGGGCGTGCTGACCTGCTGCGGCCCCGGCAGCGCCGGCGCTCGCCAGGACGAATAGTATTCGGCGTAAATGGATCGCTCACCTTCGATCTGCGTGCTGTTGCAGTGGAAGGTAAAGTTGTCCTCACGCGTCTGCACGACGACACGGATCTGATAGTCGTCCGCACCGAGATGAATCGCGGATGGTCCGGACCTACCGCGAATCTGGCGCGCGTTTCCCGTAGCCAGCAGGCAGGCTTCCAGGACGGTCGTCTTGCCGCATCCGTTTGGCCCACCCAGCACCGCAATGGGCGTGGGAAAATCACGCGGCCCGATGAACGAGAGCTGCAAGTGATCTGTGCCGCGAAAATTCTCGATGGTGAGCTCGCGGATTCCTAGTTCTAGATCAGCCATGAATGCAATCAGAAGTTAGTGTTCACCCACCGGTTTTAAATTCGCCTCCGCCGACATGTTCGTTGTAGCAGACCCCATCCGCCTGTTTGCCACCAGCTTTAGCTGGTGGTTGGCGAACCGAGATAATACAACTCTTGAGCCGGCTTTAGCCGGCTTGCGGTGGAGCGGTGCAACGGCACGGCTAGAGGGATCGTCCTGCTTTCTGGAAAGAAAGATAAGGCCGACGGCCGCCGTAGCACCGAAGGTGCGTGAGTCCATAGCCCAGGGCGCAGCCCTGGGTAGCGTTACAACGTAGCCGAATAGCCCTGAAAGGGCGCGACTCCCGGTGGACCGCCTCACGGAGTAACGCCCTTTCAGGGCTACGAGCGTGATTCGCTTCGTAAACCCAGGGCTGCGCCCTGGGCTATGGAGTATGACCCCTTCGGGGTCGGAAATGCGACAAGCTCCCAAGAAAAAAGCGGGACAATCTCTAAAGCTGGTGGCAAACATGCCGCGCTGGCACTTCGAGTCGGTGGGCGGAGAGATTGCCTTGCGCATGGCTACCTGACGGGCTAGGAAGCCCGTCCTCCTGTGGCGCGGAAGTGGGCCAGCGTGGCGGCCAGGCGGCGGTCGTAGTCGCCGAGCGTGGGATGATCGGCGATGGTGCCCGGCCGCCACGATTCGTGAAACGTCTCGAAGATGTGCGTGAGATGCCGCTCTTCAAGGCCGTAGAGATGAGCCACCACGGCGTCGAGCTCCGAGATCATGCCAAGCTTTTCGTCGGCTTCCAACGGCCCGAAGTCGACGCCGACCGCCGCGGCCCAGCCGTCGTAACGCTTATCGACCGCCGCCAACCGCCCGGCTAACGTCACCACTCGCCGCCAAAGGGGATTGTCGCGATCGGGCCGCGGGATCGGGAAAGGGTTGAGCACGAAGAAATTCATCGACGTTTCGACGAACCGACGCGCATACCAATCGAGCGGCAACGATGATAGCACACCGAGCAGGTATGCCTGGTCGCGCTCGTCGCCACGCGGCCACAGGAAATAGGGACCCTTATTCGTGATGAATAACTTAGGCGGCACGAGGGCGGTAACAACGGTTCGTTGATTGGTGCGGTTCGTGATATCGCGAAACGCGATCCTCGGTTGATAACACGGCAGCGTCTTCGCTCCGCTCCACCAACCCTCCGCGCGTGTACCCTCGTGCTGGAACTCGAAATACGGCGACGACGACAGCTTGCGGCCGCGCCGCCGCTTCGCCTGTAAGTGTTCGACCACAGCCTCAGGGTCGGCCCAGGCGTAGTAACGGCCCGTGTCGGGCTGCCAAAGATCGAACGACTCGCCTTTGAACACCGGCCAATAACCCTTCGGCCGCGTTTCGGAGTTAAGATCCATTAGGGGTTTGTCGTTGGTCGCGTGCAACTCGCTGTGTGGGCGAGACCGCCACGAACCGTTTCCATTCATGTCGAGCCGCGGCGCCGCGCGGAGCCGCGCAAAGACTTCCAGCGATTCGTCGGACGGCAACAGCGGCAGCGACGACGTGTCGGTCCACGTCGCGACCTCCTGACCGCTGAATTCGGCGGGAGCACGCCTAACGCCGAACTGGAAGCGTTCGAAGCTGGGAAAGGGCCCGCGCAACCGCACTACAGTAGCAGGCACACTCCGTGTGCCGTCGCTTTGAGCCGCAGCGGCGTCCACAGACGAGTTCGGCGTCTTCTCAGATTCGGCTACGGCACACGGAGTGTGCCTGCTACTTTGCGCACCTCGACAAATCCGCGCCAGCGCGATCGTGTACCGCGGCTCGGCCTCGTCAAACACCCAGCCCTGCGTGTTGAGGAGCATGTCGAGGTCAACAGCGCTGGCCGACTTGAAGGGATCCTCCCGAAACTCCTTCGACCCTTTCGCGTTCCAGGCCGAGCGCGGCAGAACGACCCCGATGCGGCCGCCGCCGTTGGCCACAAGCTGCCAGAATCGCCAGCAAAACGCCTTGTAGAGATCCGGATCGCCCGTGCCCATGCCGGGATACGGCCCGCTCAAAAGCGCCGCGCGCATCGCGTTGGCCTGCGCGAGCTCCTTCTCGTAGAACTCAACCAGATCGGGGCGTGCTTCGCGCAACTGCGCCTTGAGCCGCTCCTGCTCGCGCTGCGTCAGCCCGCGCAAGCCCGGCTCGTGACGCGCCCAAAAAGCATGTTCCTCCAGCGTCGCTTCTTCCCAAGGCGGATTGCCCAAAATCACATCGAAGCCGGCCCGCTCGCGCAAGAAGACCTCGGGAAAGGCGACCGGGAAGTGCAGCGCGTTCAGCCCCGCCAACGCCTTGACCGCCGCGCGCTGCTGGCGCGAGCCGACGACGGTCGCTTTCACTTCGTCCCAATGCTCCAGGTCGATCGTGAGCGCTTCGTTCGACATCCGGCACGCCGTTACGATGTCGCACAACGCCTCGGCCGGTTTGACCGCCTCGCGGGCATCTTCGTACGCCTTGCGGGCCTTGCGCAAGTCGGCCCGTGTCGCGTCGGCGATCCGCGCCAACCGCTTGAGCGGCTCCAACGCTTCGCCCACCAGCGATTCGGTATTCATGCGGAACAGCGTGCGCTTCTCGTCGGCGGCGAAATCGACGATCTCTTCCACGCGCGCAATGCCCACCAGCGAATTGCCGCATACCAGGTTGTGGTCCAACAGCGACAGCGGCAGGCCGGGCACAAACGTGTGAATCCAGATCGACAGCCGCGCAAGCTGCACTGAGACCGGGTTGAGATCGACCCCGTACAGCGAGCGCCGGGCGATCAAACGCCGCACGAGCTGCGTGTCTTCGATCTCGACGGAATCGGCCAACGGGCCCAGCGCCTGGCGGGCCGCGTTATAAAGCTGAGCCAGCTCTTGGCGCACGCCCGGCAGCGGCCGGCGGGCCAGATATTGCGACATGGCCCGCTCGATATGGTCGACCGCGGCCACCAAGAAATGGCCGCTCCCCATGGCGATGTCGGCCACGCGGAAGTCGAAAAGCTGCTCGGCGGCCGTGTCGTCGTCGAGCTTGTCGAGCCGCGCGAAATGCTCGCCCAGCGCCAAGCCGAGCGGCTGAAATGCGGTCCCGGCCGGAAGCGTCACCGGCCGAAGCTGCACACCGCTGAGAAAGGAATCCATTTCGAACATTGAGCGTCCCCCGCGCAGCCGTCATTATCTACAACCAGAGGTTGGTCACAATCCCCGCCAGTTTTTCCGCTTCGGCCTGTGTCAAATCTTCGGGTATCCGAATCACGGCTTCGACGCCCGGCCGCACGCGAACACGCTGCTCGATCATCCGTACCACCTCGCTCGCCTCAGCGGAAGTGCGGTGCGGAATGATCGCCGGCAATTGCGGATGGGAGTTGTTTTGCGTCGGCGACGCCGCCCCGCCGGCGGCCTCGCGCGCCACGTCGATGGCGGGATGAAGCCAGATCAGCCGCGACGGCTGTCCGCGCCGACCGACGCGGAACTCACCGCAGCCGTTGTCGGCAAAAGCCCGCAAAACGTTGATGGCCGTGCGACGATCGATGCCGCTGGCGCCGAGGCTGTCTACGGAAGTTTCCCCCCGATTTGGATTCTTATGGCGAGCAGCCAGTTCGTCTAAAACGTGCCTCGCTGCCGAATCGTCACGATAAAGCTCGCGCATGGCTTGGCGGTCCCAACCGCCGATTGCAATAGACATCGTATAGACCTCGCTAACAGCAAACAAGTCAGCCGTAACGACTCCTTTTTACCCTATTCGAGCGCCTTGTCAACCATTACGTCCATAAATTTTTTACAGGGTGCTTGCCCAGCGCCGGATCGCCCCTCTCGCATGGCTTGCAGAAGAGGCGATGCGCGTCCGCCGGCCCCATCCGGGGCCGAGTTGCGAGCGCTTCGCGTAGCCGTAACACCTGAGGAGGTCGTGCATGGGACGCTCGGCCAGAGCGACACGGTTCTCATCCCCCGCGGCGTCGAGCAGCGTCGGACGGGGCCGACATCCACAACGCCAACACGCACGAGGCCCTGGCCACCGGGCGTGCTGAAACATTGAGCAATGCCGCCACGCGGCCGCCGGTGCCGATCGGCTTCCGCAAATTTGCGTAAGCCGATGAAACACGGGATTTTTGCGTATCGCGGTCCCGGGCTGCCGCGTTTCCGGAGGCCCTGGCCAATTGCTGCGCAGCGCACAGGTAGGTTTTGCGTAGATCCATCCCAAGCCAGTCAGCAGGTAGAACAGCGGGAACGGGCAAGCACCCATGACGAAGGGAGCCCGTGGTTGGCCGAAGCGACTGGCCGACGAAATTTTTTCGTGCGGGGTGGAAAAGTTGGGACGACAAAAGCGTATTGCCTTATAGCGCGAAAGAAAGCGGCTACTGAGGACATGGCCTCTGAGCGTGCTGAAGAATTGAGCAGCAAGGCCAACCTGGCGGTCTACTCGAACCTCGCCGCGCACGGCTGCCGCAAATTTGCGCCAGCCGATGAAACACGAGGTTTTTGCCCTCGATTGACCTGATAGAGGGTTTTTTAGCGGCTGCTCAAATGAGGTGCATAGTGGTCATCTGGCTGCCTGTTCTTTGAGCACTTCTATTGTTCGTGCGGCAAACCAGCCCGCCGGCCTTCGTCGAGCTGCGGTGAGAAGTCGAAAAGATCCGGTCCCAAGCCAGCGGCGCGGTAGAACATCGGGAACGATGCGGGGCAGCGCCCTCCACGGATCCATGCCAAGCCAACCGCGCGGTAGAACGAGAGGAATGACAGAAAGCTTACAGACAGAAAAATGAGCGGCGATGGTCGTGAATCCAAAATCGAAAATCGAAACCCAAATCACCCCGTACCCCCCAGATTTACCGTTGCGGCAGCGGTTTTGAAGGCCGGATCGGAATTGCCGCAACCTGTTTGAGGCACTGGCTTTAGAACAAGTATTCAACCTGATGCGAGTTTTATTTTTGACAACGGTAATTGTTTTTCCGCAACGGTAATTCGCGGGCGGCAATTCCGCCGGACCGCCAGCCGTTCGGCTGCCGAAAACGCACCGCCGGGCGGACATGAGAAACCGAAAACGGCGGCCCGCCGCCGCGGGTGACGAGTCGGGCAGCACGACGCTCAAGCGTCGCGCCGGGTCTTTGACAACTTGGTTATGACGAGATGCAGTCCCGAATCTCCGGCTGCTCGATCCGCTCCATCTCGACCGGATAATTTTCGAAAGCCATCGTGTAATAGCTTTCGAACAACGGCTGCAGATAACCTTCGATCGCCTGGTCGTATTCGGGCTTCACCAGAAACTCGCGGCCATGCGGCGTGGCCCGGATCTCGCCCTCTTCCACCACGACCTCGCCGCCTTTGATCACATACCGCGGATGGCCGAACATGCGGGCAATATCCGGGTCTTCGTCGTAGATGACCAGGTCGGCGTCGGCCCCGACGCCAAGCTGCCCCTTCTGCGAGAGGCCCAAGGCCCGGGCCGGCCCCGCCGAGGTGATCGTGGCGATCTCGCCCAACGTGTACTCGCGGTCGAGCTGGGGCAGGTGGATCCGCCCTTTGGCATGATCCGACAGCTTGGCCAGGCACTCGCGGCGGAAATCGGCCGACATCAAAAGCTGGATGATCTCCGGATACCGCCAGAAGCACGCGCCGTTGGGATGGTCGGTCGTCAGGTAAACGCGCCAGGGATCGTCGATCAACAGCAGCAGCTCCAGGCCGGCCGCCCATTGCACGGCGTTGACCAGGCTGTTGGGCCGATAGGTATAGGGCACGATGCCGCAGCCGGTCTCGTTCTCGACGTCGAGGTTGCCCCATTTTCGCCCGGTGAGCTTGTAGAGCAGGTGCTGCCACGGGCCATCGGCGGTGATCGTCACGGTGTCGCCGAACAACACCGCGCCCGCATCGGTGGTGAACGTCGGATGGGCATTGAAGTATTCCGCCATGGCGACGGTTTCCGAACGCATCGAACCCCAATCGTCGCCGCCGTAGGCGTGATACTGGAGGTGGGCCAGGTGGGCGCGGTGCCCTTCGAGACGCTTCATCGTTTCGATGGTCGTGGTGATGTTGCCCGGCACGCCCAGGTTGTTGCAGTGCAGGTGCAGCGGATGCGGCAAGCCGAGTTCGTCGACGATCTGCGCCAGCCCAGAGACGATTGTGCCGGGCGTGAGCTTGCTGTAACCCTCGATCGGCGAGTCGAGTTGTTTGGCGTCCTTGCCCCATTTCCAGGCCGCCACGCCGCCGGGGTTGACCGCCTTCACGCCGTAGGCCTTCGAGGCCCAGATTTGCCAGGCCACCACCTGCCGGGCACGCTCGACTTCGCCCGCTTCCAGTAGATCGAGCACGATCTCGTTATTGGCCATCAGCACCAGGCAGCTCTTGTCGACGATCGGCACATCGCGCAGCTCTTCGTGCGTGTGCTTGGCCGAGAGGATGGGAACGGCGGCTTCATTGACGGTGGTCCAACCCATGCCGGCGTAAAGATAGCCGGTGGCAAAGGTCGTGGGCGTCATGCCTCCCAGGCCGGCGCGGGTCGTTCGCGAGCGGATGAAGGCGGTGGTGCGGCGATGGTCTTCGGGCGTCATGGCCCGCGCGAAGTTGATGGCCCCGCCGGCCACGTGCGTGTGAACATCGACGCCGCCGGGAAAGACGATCATCCCCGTCGCGTCGATGGTGCGTCCGCCCTCGACCGCCGCGACGATCCGCCCGTCGGCGATCGCGATGTCCTGCACGACGCCGTCGATGCCGTTCGCCGGGTCGTAAACTTTGCCGCCTTTAATCCGAAGCATAGTTTTAGGGTGCGCGTGTTTTGCCGATCTCGTTGTGGCGCAGGCTTCCCGCCTGCCGATTTGTGGTGCAGGCGTCCCGCCTGCGGGTTTGCGGCAGGTGTCCCGCCGGCCTGCCAGTTTTCGCCGGTTAGGACTTCAAGTTACCAGTCGGCGTCCGCGAACGCGAGTGTGTCGGCGGCCGTGATGCACTCGATGATTCTATTGCCGAACCGGATAATCGCTCTGACCCGCTTGCATGCCGGCCCGGCCGGCCTATCATGGCGGTGGCGGATGTTCTGCCAACCTCGTTCAACCCCTTTTTACGGAGGCGATTTCGATGCGAAGCCTGACTCTTGCGGCGGCGACCCTGGCGATCACGGCCATCTGTCTTTCCGGTCTCTCGCGGGCCGACGACGGCACCGGTCCGACCGGCACCTGGAAATGGTCTGCGACGTTCAACAACCAGACCCGCGATTTCACGCTCAAGCTCAAACTGGAGGGCGACAAGCTCACCGGCGCCATGCTTGGACCGAACAATCAAGAAACCGCGATCGAAAACGGCAGCTACAAAGACGGCGAGGTGGCGTTTGCGGTCACGCGCGAGCGAAACGGGCAAAAGTTCACCGTCAAGTACAAAGGCAAGGTGAGCGGCGACACCATCAAAGGCACCAGCGAGATCGAACGCGACGGACAAACGCGGTCGCGCGACTGGGAAGCCAAACGCGAGAAAGCGTGATGACTCACAAAATCGTCGCCGTTGGCATCTTTGCTCCGCGTCATGCACGACTGTGATTGCCAGTTTCCTGTTCCACCCGTCTCCACGCGGCGGCAAGTGCTGCAACAGGCCGCCTGCGGATTTGGTGGCGTGGCGCTGGCCGGACTGCTGGGCGAGCAGGCCCGTGCCGCGGCGAATCCCTTGGCGGCCAAACCGCCGCACTTTGCGCCGCGCGCCAAACGCGTGATCTTCCTCTTCATGCAGGGAGGTCCGAGCCAGGTTGACACGTTCGACTATAAGCCGCTGCTGGCCGAGCGGGACGGCAAGCAGCTCTCGTTCGCCGACGCGCGGCTGATCGCCAACCGCGGACAGCGGCAGTCGTCGCAACGGGTCATGGCGTCGCCGTGGAAGTTTGCCCGATATGGCGAGTGCGGCCGCTGGTCGTCGGAACTTTTTGCGCACACCGCGGCTCACGCCGACGATCTTTGCTTCGTCCATTCGCTGCACACCGAAGGCGTGGCTCACGGCCCCGCCACGCTCTTTTTGCACTGCGGCGCCGCGAACCTGGTGCGGCCCTCCACCGGCTGCTGGGTGGTCTATGGCCTGGGGAGCGAAAACGAAGACTTGCCGGCCTTCGTGTCGATCGCCCCCTCGTCGGGCAACGGCGGACCGCGCAATTACGGCAACGCCTTTTTGCCCGCCGTCTATCAAGGCATACCGCTGGGCAACGCGGCCGCCAGCGCACGGGCCGCCAGCGCACGGGCCGCCACGTTCGACAACCTGACCAATGCCAGCCTGACGTTCGACGACCAGCGGCGGCAGCTCGACTTGCTCTCGCAGCTCAACGGCGAGCAGCTCAGGCAGAAGCCGGGCGAAAGCGAGCTGGAGGCCGTCATTCAGTCTTATGAGCTGGCCTGGCGAATGCAGACGCACGCTCCCGCCGTGCTCGACCTGGGCCAGGAACCGGCCGAAACGCTCGACTTGTACGGCATCGGCGAGATGCCCACCGACGATTTCGGCCGAAAGTGCCTGCTGGCCCGCCGGCTGTGCGAGGCAGGCGTGCGCTACGTCCAAGTGACCTACGGCGACAACACCGCCAACCCCGCCTGGGACCAACACTCGAACCTGCCCAAGCACGCCGAGCATGCCCGTGCCGTCGATCGGCCGATTGCCGGACTGCTGGCGGACCTGAAGCGACGCGGACTACTCGACGACACGCTGGTCTGGTGGGGCGGGGAATTCGGCCGCACGCCGTACGCCGAGAAGAACGGCACCGGCCGCGACCACAACCCCGGCGGTTTCACTATGTGGCTGGCGGGCGGTGGCGTGAAGCCGGGCTTCGCTTTCGGCGGCACCGACGAGTTCGGTCACGAGGCGATCGCCGACAAGGTCCACATTCGCGATCTGCACGCCACGCTGTTGCACCTGCTGGGCCTGAACCACGAGGCGCTCACCTTCCGCTACGCCGGCCGCAACTTCCGGCTGACCGACGTCGCCGGACGAGTGATCAAACCGCTTTTAGCGTAACCCTACCGCTTGCGGCTCAGCCACGTGCGACGAGAAGGATCGTCGCTCGTCGTCGAACCGCGGCGCTGGTCGGCGAGAACGGCGACCAGGAACATGCCCGTCAAACCCAGAAACTGACCGGCTCGTCCGTCCACAAGCCCCGCGCTGGCAACGGCTATATCGTCCGACTCAATCGCCAGAGTGAAGAGTGGCTCTTCGGCGAAGCAAGCGTCGGCGGCCTCAGCAACGTTGGCAGTTGTGTCCGCGTGATCCGTTTCCGCAAGCACGTTGGCGATCCAATCCTCGTCGTTGAGCGATCCCGACTGCCAAACGCGGAAAACATCGGCCGGCGAAACCGCATCGCCCGACTCAGGCGCCTCGTCGCCAGGCGGGGTGGAATCCGTGGCACGCCGTTTCGCCGGCTTCAAGGGCACCTCGAGCGGGTCGTCGACCAGGATGCTGTTAGTCGCAAAGCGGACGGGGGTGTCGGCGGGCAGGGCTACCGACTCCGCCGGTGCGGGGTGGCTTGTAGCCGGCGTCACGATCAATGGCACGACGGGCACGCCGCTTTCAATGTGCGGCGTGGTGAAGAGGATGAATTCGATCAGCACCAACGGCGGATCGGTATCGGTTTCGCTGGACGTGCTGGAAGAAGCATTGGGGCTGGTCGCGGTGGTCGAGGCGGCCGAGATGACGGTCGGCGTCGCCGTGGCCGAGGCCAGGCTCTGCACGAGGTTGTTGGCTACCGGCGTGCCGAGGCCGGTCACGAGATCATAGCCTGAAGTTGCGGTGTTGCCGCCGGCGCTGCCGGAGGTCACGTCATGGAAATCGGTGGTGGACGTGCTGGCCACGCTGTAAAGGTCTGCCTGCGCATTCGCCAAGGAACTCTGGCCCGCGTTTTGCCGGGCCTGATCGGCGACGGCGACCAAGCCCGACCATTGCGGTGCGCCGGCACTGGTGCCGCCCACTTGGAACCAACCCGACTGGCCGCTGTAGCTGATCGAATCGTAGACGGGCACGCCGGTGTTCGGGTTGGCGTTATAGGCCACGTCGGGCGTGGCGCGTTTTCCGCTGGAATCCAGGGTGGTGGGCACCACGCCCGATTGATACGTCGGTTCGGGCTCATAGGCGCTCAGTCCGCCGCCGCTGCCGCTCCAGCCGCTTTCACTGACATAGGTGCCCGAAGGCAAGTCAAGGTTCAACGTCGTTCCGCCGACCGAAAGGACGTTGGGCGATGCGGCGGGCCAGATCACCTGGCCGCCGCTGTCGCCCGACGCGGCGACAAACGTGACGCCCGGCGTCGTGAAGTGGTAATCGTAGGAACTCTCGCTGGCGAACTCGCCGGCGCCCCAGCTCATCGAGACGGCCACGACTCCGGGATGGTTTCTCGCAACGTCGACGGCTGCCAACAGATTGCCCAGGCTGCTGTCGTTCGCCTCCACCAACAACAAATTCGCCCCCGGCGCCATGGCGTGCGCCCACTCGACATCGAGCGAAGTTTCCAAGGCCCAGCCGCTGTTGTTCTTGGGCAGCCTCGTGCCGCCGTTTTGATTCACGACCGTCAAACTGGGGTCGGAAAGGCCGAATTGGTGATCGAAGGCGTGCAGGTCGCTGGCGACCTTCGAATCGCCATAGGCGTCGACGATGGCGATGGTCTCGCCGGCGCCGGTCAACGAAAGCTGGTTGAATCCATAGGCCCGACTCATTTGTTGCGGAGAGTATCCGCTGGGAACGGTATTGGTGATCGTTGGCGCGCCGTGCGCGGCCGGCACCGCCAGGACGTTGTCGAGGCCCGACGCCAAACCGGCCGCCGAAAGCAACTGGCGAGCTTCCAGAGGCTCGACGTTGTGCAATCCGCGACGGAATAAACGTGGGAAATGGCGCAGCAGGTACGAAGGGCGGCTACGAGACATGGCGATCTCCGGGCAACAGGCAAGCGAAGCGCGAAACGGCTTCTGACAACGCAGCATGTATTGCCCTTAGAATAACGACTTTCCGCCGGATGACGCAAGCATTTCAGTCGACAAATCGTAAGGTGGGGCCAGCGAGCTTGCGAGCGCCGGCCCACCGTGTTTGAAGGGTAAGGCGTCAGGCAAACGTCAATTCAGATATTTCTGAACCCTGAACCCTTTGATGGTGGGCCGGCGCTCGCAAGCTCGCTGGTCCCACCCCACGCCTGACGATGGTGGTTCGCCGCTCGTCCGGGCGCGCCGGGTCTGGCCCCGCGTTACGGCCTCAACTGACAGAATCTGTCAGTTCGCCAATGGTGGGAGTTATTGCTGCCGGCCGAACCAGGCGAAAAACGCCGCGATGAGGACGGCGTTCACCAGCAGCGCCCCGTAGAAGAACCGGTGCCCGCGGCCACTGAGCGGACGGTTCGTCAGTCCCAGGACTAACACGACCCACATCGAGTAGAGCAAAAGCGGCGGGCAAACGATGCCGAACACGGCCGTATACCAGGCGCGGCGGGCGGCGCGGTCGTCGGCTTCCGTGCGCTTGGCGTTGTCTTCGTTCGCTTCACCCGCGGCGACCTTCTTTCTGCCCGCTGCCGGATCCCATGGCGGAACGACGATCTTCAGCGCCTCGTCTTCCGCCGTCCGCGCCCGGAGCGGCGCCAACGCGACTGGCTTCACGGCGGATTCGCCGTTCATGCTCGCCCTCGCGGGCGGTGGGGCCGCCGGCGGCTGCATGGGAATCGGTGGAATCTTGATTTCCGGCAGCGGAGCCTCGGCGGCGGTCGCCATGCGCGAGATGGTTTGCGCCGGCGGAAGCTGAGCTGCCGGCGCCGGCGGCGGCGCGGGGCGCGGGGAGGCAACCGCCGGCGCCACGCTCGGCGGTGCGGTGTCCGGCACCGGCCCTACCGCCGGCAGCGGCTGGGCGATGGCGGCCGTCGGCTGGCCCTCGCGGCCGGTGCCGCACTTCCAGCACACGGGAAACTGCGCCAACACCTGCTCGCCGCACTTGGGGCATTTCCAAGGCGGTTTCTGCTCCTTGCCCGGCCGCTTCAATTGCGGAATGGGAAACAAGAGTTGCATCGCCCGTTCGAAGTCGGGCGGGCTGACCTGCACCTGCACCCGCGTCGTCGGCGCCCCGTCGGGACCCTTCTCAGGCTCGAGCAGCACGGCGGAAATGCCGGCCGCCTCGAGCTTGCTGCGGATCATCTCGGCTTCCATCGTGCCTCGCAAGGCGGCAACCGTGAGCAAGTTCTCGGCCATCACCCCATTGTACCTTATCCATCGCCTTGGTCATCGACGAAGCTGACTGTTTCGCGGGCGGATTTAGCGATAGCGAACGATGCTGGTGAGAATTCTTTCGGCCTGGCTATTGACAGAGGGCAAACAGTCGGCATAATCAACTAAACTATTAGTTTAGTCCTTGGTTTGCCGATCCGATGCCCGACCCCAATCCCAGCCAGCGCGAGCTCGATGTGCTGAAGGTCCTCTGGGACCTCGGCGAAGCAAAGGTCCGCGACGTCCACGCGGCCATGTGCCGACAGAAGGAGACCGCCTTCACCACCGTGCAGACGCTCTTGCGGATCATGGCCGAAAAAGGGCTCGTCAAACAGCGCACCGAGGGGCGGACGCTCTTCTATTCGCCCCTGCACACGAGAGAGCAGGTCAGCTCCCGGTTCCTGGAGCGTGTGTTTGACGGGGCCATCGACAAACTGGTGCTCAACCTTTTGCGGGCAGAAGACATATCTCCCGACGAAATGCGCGGGCTGGAACGACTGATCGCCAAGGCCCGCCGCGAAAAACAAGCCTCCGAGGAGTAGCACAATGGTCAGCTCACAACAAATCGTCGTCAAGTGGATTGAGTATGCCGCGACGGGAGCGGTGCTGCTCCTGGCGGCCCGTCTCGCTGTCGGACGTCTGCGGCAGCCCACCGACCGGATCAAGCTGATTTTGATGAGCTTCGTCGTGGCGGCGGTCATCCCCGTGCTCGTCAGCCTTTCGCGAGTTCCCGCCTGGCATTTGGGAATCATGGTGGCGGCCGACGCCGAGCACCGTTCGCCGCAGGCAAAAACATCGGCGTCGCTTCCTCTCGCTCTAGCGGCACCGCCAGAAATGCCAGCGACGAGCGAGATTAGCAGGCCCGCGGAAGGCATTGCTGCGAATGACTTACGGCCCCCGGTCCGCTCCAATACTGACTCGCCGGTTGGCACACCGCCGAGCAAGTTCGACGTTTGGGTTCCGATGGCGATCGGACTGCTGATCGCGCATGGTTTTGCGACGGCTTGGTTCCTTGCAGAGCGGCTGATCGGCGTCCGCTGGCTGCGGCGGATGGCGGCCCGAGCTGTTCCAGCCACACCGGCTGTCCGCGCCGTATGGGCGTCGGTCGCCGGAGGGCGCGGCGACGCAGTGCGGTTGCTCGTTTCGAACGACGTCGATACGCCGCTGACTTATGGATTTTTGCCGCCAACGGTCGTCATTCCGGAGCCGATTGCCGACGGCGATCAGATGGTCCTGCGGTTCTGCCTGGCGCACGAGTGGTCGCACGTGGCCAGCGGTGACGTCGCCATGTGGCGGCTGGCGTGGCTTTGCCAATTCGCGCTCTGGTTTCAACCGCTGTTCTGGCGCATGCGGCGTGAGCTGCGGTCGTGCCAGGATTTTGTCGCCGACCATTGCGCGGCGGGCGCCGGCCGCGACGCCGTGGAGTATTCGGAGCTGCTGTTGGATTTTGCCCGGCAGCGAATGGGCCGGCCCGTTGCCGGGGCGATCGCCCTTCTCGACCGATCGAGCCAGCTTTCACGCAGAGTCAAAATGCTACTCGCTTCGCCGATCGCTTTGCGGTCCCGCTCGCCGCTGCTGTTTTGTCTGGCGGCGGGAAGCCTATTACTCGTTGGCGCTATGCTCGTCAGCACCGTGCGCCTCGACTCCGTTCACGCCGACGATGCCGACCAGCCCGCCAGTTCAGAAAAAACCGACAAGACGCCGTCGCAAGAGCAAGCTGCCGCTGAGAAGCCCAAACAGGGCGAGACACTGCACTACACCGGCGTCGTGCTTGACAAGGACAGTGGCAAAGGCATTCCCAACGCCACGGTCGTCGTTCGACGATCGAAGTACTCGTCGGAGGAAAACACCATCATCGAAGAGACGCGGCACAAGACCGACGCCGAAGGAAAGTACTCCTTCGAGATTCCGCCGGAACAGGTTGCCGTCTCCGCGCTGTACATCGAGCTGGACGTGGAGCACGACGACTACGCGGCGCAAAAGGGGTTCGGCTACGCGCTCTCGATGATCCGCAAAAACGAAACGCTGGGCGAACGCCCGTTCTTCGAAAAGGTCGAGCTGCGACCCTCCGACCCCGTCACGGGCACGGTCGTCGATCCCGACGGCAAGCCTCTCGCTGGCGTGAAGATTCAGGGCTATTCGAAAGCCAACGCGTCCGACTTCCGCGATTACGGCTCGTTCACCGACACTCTCACGGACGACGCCGGCAAGTTCCGCCTGCCTCTCGTCAAGGGCGGCGTGGGCGTGTTCTGGGTGTTGCCGACGGAGTATGCCAGCACGTCGCGAGCGGTCGACAAAGAGCGCGGCGACGTGGGAGAAACCCGGCTGCGGCCGGGCGTGCGCGTGTCAGGACGCCTTTTGAACACTGAGGGCCAGCCCGTCGCCGGCATTCCCGTGAACATCTACTACGAGGGTGGCGGTAACGAAACGGTCAACAATCTTCCCGTGCATAGCTCCATCGAGCGCAGTACCATCACGGACCGCGACGGCCATTTTGCGTTCGATCCGCTGCCTACTGGTGAATACCGCGTTATCCCGGAAGAGCACCGATCTGATCCGATCATCCGCGACCGCACCCGCTATGAAATCCCCGGGGTCTTTTCGCCCATGAAGGTGACGATTCAGGAAGGCGTCGCCTGCGCTCCGATCGAGATTCAGGCCTCGCCATACGTCCTGTTCAACGCGCAGTATCTCGACAGCAAAGGCAACAAAACGCGAGGTCACGAGGTCCACGTCTTCGGCCGCATGGACGGCCAGTTCTGGTTCGGGCAGGGGCGTCCCAACTCCGAAGGGACGATCTCCATGCGCATTCCGCACGGGATGGACGTTCAGCTCAATCTCTCGACGAACGAGCACGGCGCATTGCGGTTCCGCCGCGGCAAAGGCAAGGACCTGGAGAATAAACAAAGTCGCGTTGAAATGGGCACTTTGAACGACGACGTGGAAGAGTTCGAGATCATCCGCTACGTGGCGCCGATCGTGTTGGTCAATGCCGCCGATCCCGACGGAAAGCAAGTCAAGGACTTCCGCGTGACCGCGGCCTATCCGTGGGGCAAGCAAGAATACATTCTCGAAGGAGAGCAGCGTTCCGATTTGAGCTTCGAGCACCAGAACGACGGTCGCTATCGAACAAGCCAGATGCTGCCGGATGAGGACGTGAAGTTTACCGTCACCGCGCCGGGCTACGAAGCGGCCAGCGAAACCGTGCGGCTGGGCGAAGGGGAAACGAAGGATCTCGTGCTGACGCTGAAGCAAAAGGATGAAGCCGCCAAACCAAAGGCGGCCCAGTCCACCACGCTTCGATACTCGGGCGTGGTTCTCGACAAGGAGACCGGCAAGCCCATACCGGACGCCACGGTCGTGGTTGGGCGAGCAAAGCACACCCAGCAGGAAGAGGAAGACATCGGCGAAACGCGATACATGACGGACGGCGATGGCAAATACTCTTTCGAGATCTCTGCGGAGGAGCTGGCCATTCCGGGGCTATACGTTTGGGCGAACGCCGAGCACGACGGATACATCGAGCACGGCGACGGCGCATTGCTTTCCCTCATTCGCAAGAACGAAAGCCTTGGCCAGCGTCCGCCCTTTGAAAAGCTGGAGCTGCGCCCGGCCGAGCCTGTCGTGGGCACGGTCGTCGCTCCCGACGGCAAGCCGCTCGGCGGCGTCAAACTGCGAGGATACACGGACATCAACCGGTTAAACCGCGAACGTGGCAACTGGGTTGACGGCACCACGGACGAGGCCGGCAGATTCCGCTTGAACTTCGTCAAGGGCGGGGTGGGCATGATCTGGGTCTTGCCCACCCAATATGCCAGCACTTCGCGTGTCGTCGACAAAAAACGTACCGACCTGGGCCAAATCCGTTTGCGGCCGGGCGTGCGCGTGTCGGGACGTGTCTTAAGCGCTGAGGGAAAGCCGCTGCCGAAGATTCCGATGACGATCACCTACGGGGGCGGCGGGGATGAACCTGACAGCGGAATCCCTAATGTCGCGACATCGACTTTCCTCCGTCGTACTGCCCTCACCGACGACGAGGGCCGTTTCGCCTTAGATCCCGTGTCGACCGGCAACTACCGCGTCACCCCGGAAGAGTACCGCCTTGACCCCATTGTGGATGACCAAACTCGCTATGAAATCCCGGGCGTCTTTATGCCAGTGAGCGTGAAGATTCAGGAGGGTGTCGCTTCAGCACCGCTTGAAATCCAGGCATCGCCGCACATTCTCTTCAATGTGCGGTTCGTCGACAGCAAAGGCGCGCCGGCACGTGAGGACGAGTTCTTCTTGTCCGGAATCCTGGACGGCGAGTCCTGGCACGACACGTGCCTTCCAAACGCTCAAGGAATGACGACACTTCGCGTTCCGCACGGAGTGCAAAACGCGACCGTCCAATTCGTCCCGACGGAGTTTGGCTCCGTGCGGTTCCGCCGTGGTAAGGGCAAACCTTTGGAAAATCACGTTTTCCAGGCAAAGCTCGGCACCTTGAACGACGACGTGGACTTCGAGGTCGTCCACTACCGCGCACCGATCGTTCTGGTCAACGTGGTGGACGATGACGGCAAGTCCGTCAAAGGTTTTCATGTGGCCGCCGCATATCCGTGGGGCAAGCAGGTCTATACCCTTGAGGGCGAGCTGCGCTCCGATTTGGCCTTCAAACGTCAGAGTGACGGCCGCTACCGAACGGTGGAAATGCTGCCCGACGAGGACGTGAAGTTCACCGTCAGCGCGCCCGGCTACGAAGCGGCCAGCGAAACCGTGCGGCTGGGCGAAGGGGAAACGAAGAATCTCGTGCTTACGCTGAAGAAAGTTGTCGAAGCGACGATGGACTAACGAAATGGCGATCCGCTATTGGTTGACCCTACTGGCCACAATACTGGCAAGCGCGCAAAGCCTGCCGGCTCAACAACCGTCGACCGGATCGGCGACCGTCGATCCGCCGGTCGTGGAGAACGTCGATTTCGAGCGGCATGTGGCGCCTCTTTTTAGCCGGCTTGGCTGCAATTCCGGCGCGTGCCACGGAAGGACCGAAGGGCAAGGCGGCTTTCGGCTGAGCCTTTTCGGAGGGGCGCCGGCGAAAGATTATCTGGCGGTCACGGAGCAGGAATCGCGGCGCGTCGTTACCGAAGCGCCCCACGAGAGCCTGATTCTCGCGAAGCCGTCGCGGCATGCCGACCACGAAGGCGGTTTGCGCATGCCCGACGATTCGTGGCAATATGCGGTCGTTCGTCGCTGGATTGCCGACGGAGCTCGCCACGTTGCCGGAAGCGGCGAGGTCCGCAGGCTTGTCATAGGTCAGGCTTTCCAGCCTGGCTTGGAATCGTCCGTGCGTGGGCGTCAGACTGGAAAGCCTGACTCACAGACGACACTGTTCAAGCTGGCACCGCGCGACGCCTTGCGCTTGCGTATCACGGCTGAATTTGCCGATGGCACCGTCGAAGACGTTAGCGCTTTCGTGGAGTTTCGGTCGATTGACGAGGCCGTGGCCACGGTCGATGACCATGGCCGGGTAACAGCGGTCGGACCAGGATACGCTTCGATCGTGGCCTCTTACCTCGGCTCATTCGCCCATGGGCCGCTCGTCGTCCCGTATCCGCCGGCTGAGGAGTCGCAGCCGCGCCTGCCACCGGCCAACCTGATTGATGAGGAAATCGACCGCCGACTCGCCGCGCTGGGGCTTGCCTCGTCGCTACCCGCGTCTGACGAGGAATTCTTGCGGCGCGCCACGCTGGACGTGCTGGGAACCGTGCCAACCGTCGACGCCGTTCGCGATTTTCTGGCCGACCAGGATCCGCTCAAGCGGGCCCGCGCGATCGACCGGCTGCTGGCGCACCCGCGGCGGGCGGCCGTGTGGGCCTCGAAGATGTGCGACGTCACTGCCTGTAACGTCGACACGATGGAACCGCCCGAGGCGCTGCGGCCCAAGCGGGCCAAAATGTGGCACGACTGGCTCCGCCGCCGCTTCATCGACAATGTTCCCTACGACCAACTGGCCCGCGGCGTCCTGTGCGCCACCAGCCGGGACGGCGAGCCGATCGACCGCTGGATCGAGGAGGAGGCCGAGCGAGAGGCGGCAGCCCTGGCGTCGTTCGACTCCGACTATGCGCGGCGCCCTGGTCTCGATCTCTACTGGCGGCGCGTCGGCGCGGAGGGTCCTCCGCCCGTCGAGGATCTGGCGGAGCTGACCGCCTCGGCGTTTCTGGGCCTGCGGCTGCACTGCGCTCGCTGCCACCATCATCCCTACGATCGCTGGTCGCAGCGCGATTTCGCCGGTTTTGCGCAGATTCTCGGGCGGGTGCAATTTGGCGCCTCGACGGCGTTGCGGAGCGAGATGAATCGCCAGCTCGAGGCCCGCCGGCAAAGGCGTGCTTCGGGTGCAACGTATCCGACGTTACCGCGGCTGCGGGAGGTTTACGTCAGTGCCACGGCACGGCCCCTGATCGACGCGGCGCCCGAAGCAAGCGCGCCGGCGACCGCTCCCGGTGGCCCGGTTCTGGCGGACACGTCGGATCCGCGCCAGCCGTTCGCCGCTTGGCTCACGCGGCCCGACAATCCCTTTTTCGCGCGCAGCTTCGTCAATCGCGTCTGGGCGAAGTATTTTGGCGCCGGCCTGGTCGAGCCGGTCGACGACATGTCGGCCTCCAATCCAGCCCGTCATCCCGCGCTGCTGGAACGGCTCGCCGCGGAATTCGTTCACTCGGGCTACGACATCGGCCGACTGGAGCGGCTGATCTTGTCGTCGAACGCCTACCAGCGTTCGGCGCGTGCGGCGGGCAACAACGCCGCCGACTCGCGGAGTTTTGCCCGTGCCACCGTGCGCCCATTGCCGGCGGAGACCTTGATCGACGCGTTGAACACCGCTCTGGAAACCACGGAAGATTTCGGCCCGGACGCTCCCGCCGGCAGCACGGCGCACGAGGTCGCACCGAACCGCTTGTCCGGCACCAACCTCGACACAATCTTTCGGCTGCTTGGCCGCGGCGCTCGCCGCTCGCTGTGCGATTGCGACCGGGCGGCCGGACCCTCGATCCGCCAGCCGATCTTTTTGATGAGCGATCCAAGTGTCCTCAAGAAAATCGCCGGCGGACGGCTTACTCGGCTGCTCGACGCAGGCTGCGACGACCGGACGATAATTGCGGAGCTTTACCTCGCGACACTCACTCGTTTTCCCGACGAAGACGAGCTTGAGTTCCTGGCATATCGGGTTTCCACCGCCCCGGATCGACACGCGGCCTTTGCCGACGTGCTGTGGGCGATTGTTAATACGCGCGAGTTTTCAACCAACCATTAATCGAGGAATTGTCATGCTCCGCTCGAATACGCCGTGTGAATCGCGGGCCGATTCTCGCCGCCACTTTCTTCAAATTGGCACAGCCAGTCTGGCCGGCCTGTCGCTCAGCCGGGCACTGAGGCTCAGGGCCGACGAACCCTCGCCGCGCTCTCCGCGGGCGGCGAACGTGATCATGCTGTTTCTCACCGGCGGACCTTCGACCATTGACATGTGGGACATGAAGCCCGGCGCCCCCGAATCCATTCGCGGAGAGTTTGGGCCGCAGCAAACGTCCGTGCCCGGCATTGAAATCTGCGAACATCTTCCCCGTCTCGCGCAAGCAATGAAAATAGCGACGCTGGTGCGGTCCGTCTCGCACACAATTGCGGAGCACACGCAAGGGCAGAGCTATGTGATGACCGGCAATGCTCCGTCGCCGTCGGTGGCATATCCTTCACTGGGATCGCTGACGTCGCACCTAGCGAGTTCGAACAGGGGCATGCCTGCCTACGCGACCTTGGGAAACGTGCCTGCGGCGTCGGCGGGCGATCTGGGCGTCGCGTTCGACCCCTTCACCATTGCGAGGGTCGGGGGGCAATCGGAGGAGCGGCCGGCGGACTCCATCGGCCTGCCCGACGGCTTCTCATCGGAGGATCTCGCCCGGCGAATGGCGATCCGCGAGCGGATTGATGGCCGCCTCAGGGGCCATTCCAAATCGGAGCTGCCGGCGCAGCTCGATCGCTTCCAGGCGGAGGCGGCCGACATCCTTCTGTCGGACAAGGTCAACCATGCGCTCCGCGTGGAGAGCGAGCCTGAGTCGGTCCGCGAGCTTTACGGACAAACGAGCTTCGGGCTGCACGCGCTGGCCGCACGGCGTTTGATCGAAGCCGGGGCCCGTTTCGTAACCATCGGGTTTGGCGATTGGGACACGCACCTCAACAACTTTACGCGATTGCGGCAGACATTGCTTCCGCAGCTCGATCAGGGGCTGGCGGCCCTGCTCACCGATCTGGACGACCGCGGGCGGTTGAACGACACGATCGTCTATTGCGCGGGCGAATTCGGCAGGACGCCATCCGTGAACCCGGCCAGCGGACGCGACCATTGGGCGCGGGCCATGACTTCGCTCGTGGCCGGTGGGGGATTCCGCCGAGGTTTTGTGTACGGCGCGACCGATGACGAAGGAGCTGAGCCGACCGACGGCTTGTGTTCGCCGGACGACCTGAGCGCGACGATTCTCCAGCGGCTTGGGTTTGCGCCGGCGCACACCGTTTTGACCCGTAGCGGCCGCCCCATCCCGATTTTCAAAAACGGCAATCCAGTGCAGGCATTGACTTCCGGTTAAGACGACGCGCGGGAGCAACAGCCACTGGCCGCGGCAAAAGCCAAAAAAGAGCCGCATCCTTCAAAGGAAGGCACCCGCAACGAGCTCGGCGGGGGCAAGGTGGGAAAGCCTGACCTACCTACTGCTAGCAGTTCGGAGATTTTCGTCGCGGACCGTCAAGCATGGTTTGTAAGCTTCATCTGCAGGTCCGCTTGCAGGCGGGCCCAGACGCTTTCCAGTTCGTCCCACGAGAGCGTTTGCAACTGCTCCAACGGCGTGACACTCTGGCCTAGCGACTTCTGCAACGATTGGATGTCCGCGCGCCGCGTCGAGGCCCGACCCTCAGCAAGCCCTTGCTCAAGCCCTTGCTTCAATCCCTCGGCTTGCGCGGCCTGCTTGGCGCTGGTCACCTCGGCGGAAATATCACGGCGCATTTTCAGCCGCGACTGGTAAAGTTCACGCTCACGATCGGTTCTCGAAATCATAAACAGGTCTTCCAACGCCCAACGAACCTCCGGCGCGTCCAGCGGCTCGGGCACCGCCTGCGGGTCGAGCTGTTCGCCATGCCGCAAGAAGAACAGGCCAGCGGTCCAGCGGCGTCGTTAATTCGTCGATTCCTTTGTTGAACTTCGGCAATTCCAGGATATGCATTTCCATCTGATCCGTAAAGAGGGTCTGATGGCGGCGTTCGCGCAGCTCAAAGGTGAGATGGTAATCGTCCAGCTCGGGAAAGAGCGGTGTATCGACAAAGCACACGGCGATGGTGGGCCTTAATGCCGCGTAATCTTCGCTTTCGTGCAGTTGGTCCTGGTGCCGCCACGCCCAATAGTCGAGCGATCGCTGGCGAAAAACGCCGGTAGCCAGCATTTGCATCTCGATATAAAACTGCCGGCCGCTTTTGTCGCGCGCCTTGATATCGACGATCGAGAGCTTGTCATCCGGTGCATCGTTTTGATTGAACGGCGTCACGATGTGATCGACGCCGACTCCGTAGTTGCTGATCACGCGGACGCCGGGCAAGCGATCGAGCATGGCCCCATCGAGCCGCGGATGCCCGTAGGTGTAAACGGCATCGACCGTCTCGCGGCTTCCTTCAAGGGCGACTTGCCAGGGGAGCCAGGTTACACGTTCGCCGGCCAAATCGAGAATGTCGGCGGCCAAGGGCCCGTCGGCCACGACGCGTGCAGTAGTTGTTGGCATGAATGCGATTAACGAGTGAAACGGCGTTACCGTCCGAGCAGACCGAAAAACAATCGCCGCGGTTCCGCAGGCGAAGCCTCGTCCGGTTCGTTCGCCGGTGCGTCGTCGTCCTCGTTCAGCGAAGCCGGCAGGTTCACTTCCTCGCCGGCCTCACTCTCGGCGCCCCGGTAGTAGGCGTCGTAGTCGCCCGACCGTCCGTCGGCCGGCGGCGTTGCGGGAGCGTCGGTCGCGGCCAAGGGCAGCGGCAGACGCTCGGACTTCTTATATCCGCCCCCGTTGTCGTCCTTGTCGTCTTTGCCCTCGACTTTGACACAGTGCCCGCACACGCAGCAGTATTCCTCGACCACCCACTTATAGTCGGGCACCTCCTTGGTGACCTCCGTCTTCACCAGCTTCTTCCGTGAATGCACCTTCGCACACGTCGGTTGCCAGAGAATCGTGCGGTGACGATGACCGTGGCCATCGCACTCGACCTTGACGCCGCGTTTTTTGCTGGGTCCGGGGATGCAAAAGTCTTCGCATTCCGTGGAGTATTCGGTCGTGGTTTCCTTCTTTTTGCCGCACTCCAAGCGGCAGATTTTTTTGCAGTTCCGCTGGCAGCCGCAGTGTTCGCAATAGTGGCCCGCGTTCGCAACAGCGGCGCTCAACAAGACAGCGGTCGCCGCCAAGAAAGCATGGCGGATGCGCATCATGATGTTTCCCCGATGTGGTACATTTTGATTTGGCTGACTTTTCGGTACATCCGCGCTCGATGGCGCCATTGGATTTATCGGATCTTGCGACGCGCCGCCGCATGCGACGTGTCGTACACGTCACCGAGTCCGCACTGGGCATAACCCGCATAATCGTTCAGGGTCTACAGCAGAATCATGGTAAATTTACCGTGACCGGCAAACTCAACCTGGTGCTTTGCCAGTCGTCCATTGAGAGACGGCGCAAACGCGTCGTAGGGTGGGAACCAGCGAGCTTGCGAGCGCCGTCCCACCATCGTTAGGCATCGGATTGTTTGTCCTGACGCCTGACGTCTGACGCCTGAAACCTGACGCCTCAAATCGGTGGGCCGGCGCTCGCAAGCTTGCTGGTCCCACCCTACAAAGAGCCAGGAGGACGCACTGGCAAGCGTGCCGGCGGTTTGCGATAATCTGTCTGGATGATACTTCGAATCGAAGGACCGGATGCGATGTTGGGCATTTTCGGGGTGATTGTGCTGGTCTTGGGTGGCTTTTCCGCCGGAGGAGCCATCTTCGATTGGCCGTTCCTGTTCTCCGACGGCTACCGCGAATACAACTGGGTGCGCTCGGCGGGCCGCGAGGGTGCCCGTGGCATGCTGATCTTGTTTGGCGGCATCCTGGTGGTTATCGGTTTCGTGGCGCAGGTCGTCGACGCCGCTTCGCGCATCTCGCTTCAGGCCGGACGCGGCATCGGTCCGGATCGCTTTGCACAATCGGCCGAGCAAGGTGCGGCGGTCGATGAGTCGTCGAAGGAGTCGGGCGCCGTTGCGACGGTCGCGACAGCGCCGGCCACGGCACCGCCGCTGGTCGCCGGTCCTACGACGGGCAAAGTCGAGCCGCCATCCGGCGCCGGAACCGCCACGACGGTCTCCAAGGCTCCCACGGCGAGCACCGCGCCGGCCTGGCAGCCGCTGACCATCTTCGAACCCGAAGCCGTCCCGCAAGAGAGCGACACGCTGTTGGTGTTAAAGTACCGCTTCGAGGAAGGGCATCGACCTCTGGCCGGCGGTCATTATATCTGGGTCATCGACGTGCTCGATAAGACCGCGGAAGTGGAATACGACGCCGGAGCGATGCAGCAGGAGGGACAGTTGACTCACATCGTCCGCGCGCCCTTCGTACAAAGCGGGTTCGACCGGACGTGGTCGACCTCGATCGTCGTCGAATTCGACGGACGACGCCAGCCGGCATCGAACACCCTGCACATCGCCCCCGGCGAAGAAGTGCGCTCGGTTCCTCCGCCCGCCCCGCGGCAATAGAATCTTGCCGGATTTTGTTGCGAATGAGATTCGCTATGGACAAACGGGCGGGCAATCGCGAAACTCGACAGCCTACGGCGGCAGCCAAACTCAGCCGGACAAGGCGAAACACGACACTGTGAGAATTGCTTATCTCGACTGCTTGAGCGGTATCAGCGGCGACATGACGCTGGCCGCGCTCGTCGACGCAGGCGTCGATCTGGCGGCCATCAACGCCGGCATCGACTCGCTGGGGCTGCCCGGCGTGAAACTGACGGCCAACGAGGCGAAGCGCAAGGGCTTCCGCGGCCTCCACATCACCGTCGAACACCCGCCGGAACACGCCCATCGCCATCTGCACCACATCACCGACATGATCGACGGCAGCACGCTGAGCGGCCGTCAGAAAGATCTGGCCAAGCGCATCTTCACGAAGCTCGGCGAAGCGGAAGCCAAGGTTCACGGCACGACGATTCGCAAGGTCCATTTCCACGAGGTCGGGGCGGTCGACTCCATCGCCGACATCGTCGGTGCGGCGATCGGCTGGGACCTGCTCGCCGTCGACCGCATTGCCTGCTCGCCGGTTCCCACCGGACACGGGACCGTGACCATCGCCCACGGTACGTGCAGCATTCCCGCTCCGGCGACGGCCGAGCTGCTGCAAGGCATCCCTCTGGCGGAGTCGCAGGTGGCGGCGGAACTGACCACGCCCACGGGCGCGGCCATCGCCGCGACGCTCGTCGATCAGTTTGGCCCGCTGCCCGCGATGACGATCGACCGCATCGGATACGGCGCCGGAACGCGCGACCTGGAACAGCAGCCGAACCTGCTGCGGCTGTTCGTCGGCGAGTCGGCCGATGGCCTGGCGGCCGATCAGGTGTGGGTGCTCGAAACGAATCTCGACGACGTGTCGGGCGAAGTCATCGGTTTCGCCACCGGCAAGCTGTTGGAGGCCGGAGCGCTCGACGTATACACCACCGCCATTCAGATGAAAAAGAACCGGCCGGGAGTGACGTTGACCGTGCTCTGCCAGCCGTCCTTGGCGGAGAATGTGGAGCGGATTTTGTTTCGCGAGACGGGCACGCTCGGCGTGCGTCGCTGGCCGGCCAGCCGACACAAGCTGGAGCGAAAGCCGCACCAGGTCGAGACCGAGTTCGGCCCGATCGACGGCAAGCTGGGCTGGATTGCCGGGCAGGAGCCGAGTTTTTCGCCCGAATATGAGTCGTGCAGCCGGATTGCCCGTGAACGGGACGTGCCGTTGCGGGACGTGTATGAAGCCGCGCAGCGGGCGTGGCAAGCGGGCGTAGGGAGTGGTTAGTGGTTAGTGGTTAGTGGTTAGTGGTTAGTGGTTAGTGGTTAGTGGTTAGTGGTTAGTGGTTAGTGGTTAGTGGTTAGTGCCGCGCAGCGGCTCCTCCAACTATCCACTACCCACTATCCACTCACCACTGGTCAGTGGGCGGACAACGGACAAACAAGGATGTTTCTTCTTGGCCAGATTGAAGGCACGACCATCCTTTTTCTGGGCGGCCTTGCGCTGACGTGCGGAGTGCTGCTGTTTCGCACGCACCGGCAACTCGCCGTGAGGCCGAAAGCGGAGCTGCCGTCGCCGTCGGGCTGGTCGCAGTCTCAGTCTGAGCCGCGCCCGGCCCATCGCCTTGACGCGCCGAAAGACCTGCGGCGCTGGGAAGTCGAGGCACACGGCCTGGCGCGCGAGTTGAACGCCCAGCTCGACACGAAGATCGGGATTCTTGAGGAGCTGATTCGCCAGGCGACGCGGCAAGCCGAGCGGCTGGAGGCGGCCATCGAGTTGGCGGCAGCCGTCGCTCCGCAGGCAGCCGCCGAGAAGAAAACGCCCGTCGAGCCGAGCGTTTTGCGGATCGACGCCGCGGGAACGCGGGCAGGCGCTTCCGCGGCGCGGCGCCAGACCGAAATCTACGCCTTGGCCGACCAGGGCCTCTCGACCCCCGCCATTGCGACTCGCATCGGCAGCCCCATCGGCGAAGTCGAGTTGATCTTGGGCCTCCGCGGTTCGCTGAAAGCGTGAGTTCGGCCTGACCTGCTTGGTTTTCCTTCACGATTCATTCGCAAACCTTCTTCCAATTGCTCGACGAACCGCCGGCGCAACTCGACGGGCTTGATGACCTACACCTCTCGCTGGCTGCAACCGAGTTCACGCGCCAGCGACTGCGGCGTCCGGCGTCCGCGGCCGGCGAGCAACTCCAGCAGCTTTAGCATTCGCAGGAACTTTTCAGCCTGTTTCGTCCGCCGCTCGGCGTCGGTCCGTTTGCGCTCGAAGCTGATCGTTTGCCGGGTCATCTGGGACAGCATAGCATGGGGCAGCGCAAATCTCACGCCCCCGCGATCGTTGACGTTGTGCCGGTTTTGTTCCAGGCGGATTCGTCCCGTAGGGACGGCGGAGTTTAGCCGTGGGCGCCAACCTTAAGTTTAGCCAACTACCGCTGCGTTCTCGTACGGCCAAGCCATCCCGGCCAAGCTCTGCCCCAGCCACCCTTGCGTGCCACTTGTGCAAAAACGTTCAGCCGCACGTGTCGGACAATTGACGCACGTAATCGAGGGCTTCTTCGAGTTCGGGCACGGCCACGCCCGACGCGCGGCCGTGGCGGTCGCAACGGCCCAGCAAGATGAGCGTTTCGTAATCCTCGTGCTCGGCGAGCCGCTTTCTGGCGCGCTGCCCGAGGCTGCCGTCGAGGACAGCGTGGGCTTCCATGTGGTGCTCAATCAACCAGCGTGTGCGGTCGGTAATGAATCCTTCCAGGGCCTCCAGCCCGGCGGCCACGTGGTCGTGCGGGTCGATGGCCTTGCCGACGTCGTGCAGCAGGGCGGCCAGCAGGAACTCTTCGTCGTAGGGCAACTCGTGCGACGCCAGATCGTACACCTGCAGGCTGTGATACAGCGCGTCACCTTCGGGGTGATACTTGGGCGACTGCTTCACTTGCTCCAGCGGCAACAGCAGCATGTGGTAGATCTGGAAGCGGTCGACCTGGTTCTCGGCTTCGGCCAGGGCGTCGTCGAGCGCCAAGTCGGGATACTCGCGGGCCAGAAACTGCTCCAGCTCGGCGATGCTGGCACGCTCGATCGGCTTGCCCGTCACCGAGCTTTTGAATGCGAAATGGGCCATGTTCTCGGCATAGACGGTCAGCTCGAACCTGAAACGATCGACGACGTGTACGTGGGTGTAGATGCGTTCTTCGCCCTGCTTGCGCACCTGTTTGCGTTGGACCGTGTAGCCCAAGCCTTCCCGCTCCAGCGCGGCGGCGACCGCTTCGATGCTGTCGGAAAAAACGTGCAGGTCGATGTCGCTGCCGCGGCGCACGTGGCCGGTGAGCGTGCTGCCGATCAGCCGCGGCCGGAAGGACCGCAGAAGCCGCATCATTCTCAGGGCCGCGATCCGCATGTCGCGGAGATTTTCCAGCCGCCGCTGGCCCTCATAAAGCCGGGCAAAGACCTGGATCTCGTCGCGGATCTCCCGATTGCTGGGCAGATCCTTGGGCTTCACCCAGCCGCCCATGCGGCGTGCGGCCTTGAGTTTTGCCCGGTAGTATTCCGATTCGACGCGCTCGTACATCAAGCGGGCAGCTTCCCAGGCGATTTGCTGCCGGAGTTTGCCTTTGGACATTCGCTTCTGGTGCGCCGAGACAAGGCCCATCGAAGCGGCGCCGGGCCGGTAGCACGCGCGGACCACAACGGCCCGGCACGCTTGTTAGACAATGATATGCTTTCCGAAGGAGAAGTTCCAGCCGTTGGCAAGGCGGCGCTGAGGCCGGTCCTACCGCCGGGGGCCATGAAATCATTTGAAACGGGGAGCAAGTTCGCTATCATGTCCTTCAGGCAAGATCGCGTTGAGGGCAGCGGCGCCCCCGTGCAAGCGGTTTCTTTTTTCTGCGAATCGAGGGCTTCATGTCATATTCACGCACGCTCGTTGCGGTAGGTGGCTCGGTTGCCGTGGCAATCCTTTGCGGCTGCGGCAAGTCGCAGCCCAATAACCCGGCGGCCGCGCCGGCCGGCTCCGGCGTGACCGAGCTTGGCACGGGCGTATTCCAGCCGAACACCGCAGCCAGCCCGGCTCCAGCAACGACTGCCATGCCGCCCGCGACCGCGTCTGCCGGCGCCATGCACGCCGGGCCGGTTGTCAACGGTGCCGTAACCAGCGGCCCCGAAGTCAACGGCCCCGCTGGGACGGGGCCCGTGGTGACTGGCCCCGCCGTAACGAGTTCTGTGACTGCGGACCCGGCCACCACGGTGCCCGATGCGATGCCGGCAGGCACATCGGCAGCGGGCAGTTCGGTCGCGCCTCGGCTGACCCAGGGCAACGCCCCTTCGGGCGCGATGGCTTCCGGCGATCTGTCTGCCTTGTCCGCCGCGGCGAATCAATGGCGGTTGCAAGGGGGCAAACTGGCCGGCGTGAAGCGATTTCAAGAGAAGTCGGTGGTGGCCGGCTACAGTTGGATGATCGATCTGCTTCCCTACCTGGGGCATAGCGATCTCTATAACCGCTTCGATTTCAATAAGGGATGGCACGAAGAGGCCAACATTGAGCTGACGTGCCAGGTCATTCCGGCGTTCATCGACCCCTCGAATCCGAACCGCAACATGCAGATCATCGGCGCCAAAGACGTGATCGGGCCGGCCTTCACGCACTATGTGGGCATGGCCGGCGTCGAGGACTCTCGCAATCGGGTGGCCGCCTCTCTGCCGCGCAGCGATCCGCGGGCGGGCATCTTCGGCTACGACCAGATCGCCCGGCCCGAAGAGATCACCGACGGCGCCGGCAACACGCTGATGCTCGTCAACGCCGGAAAGATCGTGGGACCGTGGGCATCGGGTGGCGGCGCCACCGTCCGCGGCGCGCGGGCGCCCTATTTCGACCCGATCACCGGCTTCGGCCCGGCCGGCGACCCCGGCGGAGGCGCGGTGGTGGCCCTGGCCGACGGTTCGGTCAGGCGGATCTCCAAAGACATCGATCCGGCCGTGTTCCGGGCATTGTGTACGATTCACGGCGGCGAGACCGTCGATCTGCCGGCCCATGCGCCGTAGTGGGATTTTGGATTTTCGATTTTGGATTTTGGATTGACTAGCAACGAAATCCAAAATCCAAAATCCAAAATCCAAAATTGAAGGCCGAGGGGGAAACAAACCCGTGCGATCCTATACCGTCGTCATTGTCGCGTTGCTGTCGCTGCTGCTGTCCACCGCCGCGGCGCGGGCGGATTTCGTCGAATACATCCTGCCGGGCACCACGCTCCGCGTTCTGCTGCAAGGCAAGGCCACCGGCCTGCAAGGCGGAAATATGTCGCTTCAGCATCCGTTGGGCACACTCTATTTCGATCTGCACGACTGCAAGATTCACCCGGTGCCCACGCTCAACCAGCAGTACAAGAAACGTCTTGTCGCCGGCCAAAACAAGAAAGACGCCGCGGCGATGTTCCAGGCCGGCGTTTGGGCGCTGAAGCACGGCATGATCAAGGAGTACTACGAGGCCGTGGAAGCGGCGTTGGAAGTCGATCCCAAGAACGCCGAGGCCAAACGCATCCTGGCGCTGCGCGATCAACTGCACAAGCCGCTGCCGCAGCGCGACGGCGAAGCGGAAGCACTGCGAAAGTTCGTCCACCGCAACGAAATGAAGTTCGCCACCAGCGACCATTTTTCGCTGCTGTACGACACGCCCGACAAACCCGATAAGAATGCCCGTAGCAAGAAGCCTCGCCATCAGCAGCGGCTGGAGCTTTTGGAACGCGTCTACGAGAGCTTCCTGCTCACGTTCTATTCGCATGGCGTCGACCTGGAAGTGCCCCAGCAGCGGCTGCAGGTCGTGCTGTTCAACAACTACGCCGATTACAAGGACTTTTCGACCCGGCTCAGCTCCGAGTTGATCAACGCCTCCGGTTTCTATCTGCCGGAACAGAACATCAGCTTCTTCTTCGACCACGGCTCCAGCGCAAAGTTCAAAATGCTGGACAAGCTTTCCACGACGCTCAAAGACGCGGGACAACGGGCGGTGAAGGCCAAGGCCCGCGGCGCCAAAAACATCGTGCGCTTGGCCAACACCGTCGAGTTGCTCATCGACATCGACCAGGAAAGCCAGGACATCGAAGTGGTCAGCCACGAGGCGACGCACCAGATGGCGTCCAACACGGGCTTGTTTCCGCACCAGGTGCGGGTGCCCAAGTGGGTCCACGAGGGGCTGGCCGCGTATTTCGAGTCGCCCAACGACGGGGCCTGGAGCGGCATCGGCGCGGTCAACGAACTGCGGCTCAAATACTACCGCGCGTTGGAACCCGACCGCGAGCACTCCAATCTCAACTTCATCGTCGGCGACCAGATTTTCGATTACGCCCGTTCGCTGGGCGCCATGTTGCACGGTTATGGCCAGGCCTGGGCGTTGACGCACTTTCTGGTCGAAAAACATTTCGACGACTTGATGCGGTTCTATAAAGCCCTGGGCGAGCTGCCGCCCGACATCGACTTTACGCCCGACGTGCTGAACCCGCTGTTCGACCGCGCGTTCGGCGCCGACCGCGGAGGGCTGGACCAGGAATGGCGGTCGTACATGCGTTCGCTCAAGACCGACGTCGAGGAAGTGCTGGGGGCCAAATGACATCGACCCAAACGGCGGCCCGGCTGGTGCTCAAGCCGCGCAAAGCCCGTCCCTTCTTCGGCCGGCATCCTTGGGTGCTCGATTCCGCGGTCGAGCGGACCGAGGGCGGGCCGGCCGACGGCGATGTGGTTGACCTGATCTCGGACCGCGACGAGTGGATCGCCCGCGGCATTTACAACGGGCAGAGCCGCATTCGCGTGCGGCTTTACACTTGGCGGGCCGACGAGCCGCTCGACGAAGCGTTCTGGCGGCGCCGCATCGCAGCCGCGCTCGCCCTGCGCGAGGGGCTGCCCGACGGCGCCGGCACGACGGCGGCGCGGCTGGTGTTCAGCGAAGGCGACGGCGTCAGCGGGCTGATCGTCGACCGTTACGCCGATTACCTGGTCGTGCAGGTCTCGGCGCTCGGCATGGCGTCGCGGCTGACGCTGTTGGTTTCGGTCCTGGCCGAGCTTGTCAAACCGCGCGGCATTCTCCTTCGCCACGATCCCGATGTGGCCAAGCTCGAAGGGCTGCCGCCGATCGTGGGCGAGGAGTTGGCCTGGGGTGAATCGCCCGATGGCCCGGTGTTCATCGAAGAGCACGGTCTGCGTTACGGCGTCGATCTTTCAGCCGGGCAAAAGACCGGCTTCTTTCTCGACCAGCGCGAGAACCGTCGCGCGGCCGCCGGCTATCTGCGCGGCCGGCGCGTGCTCGACATGTTCTGCTACAGCGGCGCTTTTTCGCTTTGCGCCTCGCGGCTGGGGGGTGCGGTCGACGTGCTGGGGATCGACTCCAGCCCGAAGGCGATTGCCTTGGCGAAGGCCAACGCCGAATTGAACGAGGCGGCCAACGTGCGGTTCGAGTGCGGCGACGCTTTTCGCTCGTTGGAATCGTTGGCGGCCGAGGGGCGGCGGTTCGGCGGCATCGTGCTCGATCCGCCCAAATTCGCCCGGCGTCGCCAGGCGGTGGAAGAGGCGTTGCGGGCCTATCACAAGCTCAATCGCCTGGCGGTCGACCTGTTGGAACCCGACGGAGTGCTCGTGACGTGCAGTTGTTCGGGCTACGTGACGCGGGAAGATTTTCTGCATACGTTGGCAGAAGTCGCGGCCCGCAGCGGCCGCGAGATACAGGTGCTCGAGCAGCGCGGCGCCGGCGCGGACCATCCGATCAGCGCCACCTGTTTGGACAGCGAGTATTTGAAGTGTTTCATTTGCCGGGTCACTTAGTTTTCTTGCGGGGTCGCTTTCTCTTCAGGAACGCGGCGACCTCGCCGTAATCACCGCCGGCAACAGCTTCGGGAGAAGCATGGTCGATGTCTTCGAAGTCGCCCAATTTGCTGCTCCATAGACCATTGCTCTTTTGCCTTGCTGCGTGGGTCCAAATGCCGCCAATCGCATAGATCGCTATTTTCTCGAACCCCGGCTCGAACATGCCGTCGCCGCATTGCTCGTATCCAAGCCACTCGAACAGCTTGATCAGCGAGCCGACGTCGCCGCCACGCATCACCTCCTTGGGCCAGAAATAGGGCTTTTGATCGCCCCATTTTTGGGTGGCGACTCCCGCGGCCCAAGCAACGCAGTTGTAACGAAAAGTTGCGGGGCTGGTGACCTTGTGATTGCCGCTGTTCAGCTTCGGGCAAGAATCGGACAAGGGTCGCAGCCGTACCGGCGTCTTCAAACGTTTCCGGCGCTTACCAGTCATACCCCCGGCTCTTGCCCCAATCGAGCCAGGCTTTCGCCATTTTATTGACGGCCCCATAAGAGGATTCCGGGACCGGATCCGCGCCTGTGATTTGCTCCAACGCTGCAAACCAGTCGCACGGGGCGGCCGCCAGATCACGAAGTATCAAAGGCACCGCCGGTTTTCCCATCGCAATGATTGCTTGGTAGGCCGGATGTCTGGTCTTTTGAGAGATGTTGGAGAGATGCCCCGTCGCATTCTTCCACTCGGCCGACAGTCGGTTAAACTCAGATTGCAGTTGTCCGTTCGCGTCACCGCGTGCCGCGCCGACGGGCTTCAAGGTAACGCTGACGCGTTGACCATCCGGCAAGCCCAATTCCCCCTCAAACTGGATGCTGTTGCCACGAACAATACCGGTGTAGGAAGCTGGCATAGGTAATAGATGTCGATGTTGGTGTTCGCCGTGCCGCGAATAAGCTAAACTGAACGTCGATCGAGAAGTCGTTCGCCCCTCAGTATAAACCCTGAGACGCCCGCATGAAACAAACAGGATTCGCTCGACGGCGCGTCTACGGCGGTTTTCTCGCGGCCGGAGCTTTTGCCGCCGGCTTGACCTTGTCTGCGCGAGGCGACGAACCTGGGCCGGCGGCGGCACTATCGGAGCCGACTCCCGTCGAGGTCGGCGGCACGCCCATCGACATCGAACAGGGCGGCCTGGCGCCCTACTTTGGTGATTTCGACGGCGATGGTTTGCCCGACCTTTTCGTCGGCCAGTTCGACGGCAAGCTGCGCATCTATCCCAACCGGGGCACGAGAGAACGTCCGCGGTTCGACGATTTCCAGTGGTTCAAGGCAGGCGCCGCGGGCGAAGCCGCGAAGGTGTTCCCCGGCCCCAACGACGGCGGGATTGGTGGTTCCGTCGGCTTTGTGCCGCAATTAGTCGATTTCGAGGGCGACGGCCTCCTCGACGTTCTTTCCTGCACCGGCAACGGCGCCATCGTCGTCTTCCGACGCCGGAAAGACGGCTCGTTTGCCGAAGGCGAGAGTTTGAAGCGAGCAGACGGCCTGGAGATTGTTGGTTTGCCGGGCGCGGCAGCTCACGCCGCCGATTGGGACGGCGACGGCGGTCTCGATCTGGTCGTCCCGGTCCAGCCAGTAGGCTTGGGCCTGTTGCGCAACACGGGCAGCCGCCGGCAGCCAACCTACGGCCCTGCCGAAGCGTTCACGGCAGACGACGACCCGGTCTACACGTGGTCCGGCAGCACGGCGCCGGTCATGGCCGATTGGGATGGCGATGGCCTGCTCGATCTCATCGTCGGCGCCGGCGACGGCAGCGTCACATACTATCGCCACGCTGGCGCGGAACAGGCGACAACGGTTGAGGACGGGAAGGAGTTGGTGCCGCCGTTCTTCTTCGACGAAGAAGAGCAAGTGCCCAAGCCCGGCCGTGGCGCGCGGCCTTGCGTCTGCGATTTCGACGCCGACGGCCGGCTCGACCTGCTGGTCGGCGGCGTATGGACATCCGTAGTGACACCGGAAGTCAAGCTTTCCGAGGAGGAGCGGGCCCACGACGCGGCGTTGGAAAAGAAGCTCTCCGCCCTGTCGAAAAAATTCTCGGCCGAGCGCGGGGCGCTGGACAACGAGACCGGCTCCGCGCGAGAGCAGCGGCTGGCAGGCCTGCGCGTGATCGGCAACCAGATGCGCTCCATGCGCCGCGAGCTTACGAGGCCCCCGCCCAAGCCGATCGTCGCGCCGCACGGTCAAGTGTGGGTCTATTTGAGAAGCAACGATTCGTAGATCCGCAGGGTGGAGCGAGCGGAGCGAGTCCTGCCGCCGACGAAAGATGAGAGATTGAGAAATGAGAGACGAACCATCGCGGCGACCGCTCTGGAGGTGGCACCGCACGACGGGGGCGGTGGCCATCGTGGCGGCGGCCGTGCTGATCCTGATGAATGCGGCCCCAGGTACGACTCCCGGTTCTCTCCAACGGTATGGCGACGTGTATGGCTGGCCGCACGAGTTCCTTAACCGCGACACTTCTCGAATGTGGCTTTTCCGAACCAAGGGCCGCGTAGTTGAATTCCGGGGCGGAGAGCTGGCCTTTGATCTGGCCATCGCTCTGGCAATCATCCTGGCGGCAGGCGCCCTTTGCGAGTATCGCTGTCGCCACGGGCGAAAAACGGTGTGGCAGTTCACGGTCAACGAGATGCTCGTGGCAGAATTGGCTCTGGGCGCAGGCTTCGCATGGATCGTTTTTCTGCACCGTTGGCAAGACGCCGCGCTGGAGCGGTTGCGCTGCAGTTTTGACGTGCGATACGGGCTTCCCGCTTCGGTCCGTCACACGATTCCCTATCTGTCCGGCGGCCGGCTCAAGCCGCTCGATCGCGTCATCTCGCTGCACATCATGGGTGGAGAGCGCGGCGACGACTATTTTGAGCCGCTTCGGCAGTTTCGAGATGTCGAACGGCTCGAGATCGAAGCGGATTTTACCGACGGGGCCCTGAAGCATGTCGCGTGGATGACGAATCTCGTGAGCTTGAAACTGCAAAGTCGGAGCCTGACGGGCGATGGTCTCGGATTTCTTACCGCTCTGCCGCGGCTGCGGTCGCTGCAACTGTCGGCGCCAAACCTTTCAGAGAAGGGCGTCAGGCAGTTGTCACAGCTTGGCAACGTGGGATTGGAGCTTGAGCTGCGCGGCCCGACGGTCACGGCCGCCCATTTAGAGATCCTTGCTCATCTACGCGTTCCGTGGCGGCTCACGTTGTCCGATGTTCGGCTGGATAACGAAGCCCTGGCCTCGCTGGGACGACTGAGGAACCTGGAGATGCTCATGCTCGACGCGGGAGCGATCGACGACGCCTCCTTGCTGCCGCTAGAGCGCCTCAGCGGTCTTGTTGTGCTCAGATTGACTAACCCTCGACAAATCAGCCCCAAGGCGTATGAACGTCTTCGGGCACGCCTGCCTGGCTGCCAGGTTCTTCCATACTGATCCGTCGTTACGCCGCTATGTGCATGACGTTGGAAGTGGCGAGAAGCGCCTCGAAATCGCCGGCAACCTTCTGGGCGTCTCTGCGATGGCGTTCTCTATGGATGCGAAACGACTCTATGCGGTTGACCAAAGCCAGAAGGCGGTCGTTAGCGTCTGGACTACCGACGGAGGCCGCGAGCTCTTGTCGTTCGATACGTTTACGCGGCCAAAAGATACCGACGACCTCCTTCTTGGATCGGTGCCCCCGACGATTGCCGCGTTGAGCTTCTCGCCGGACGGCAGGTTCTTGGCCGCCGGTATGGACGAGCGGCCATTTCAGTCGAAGGCCGGCAAGATCGTGATCTGGGACGTCGTTGCCAACCAGCCGGCTCGTTTCATCGACGAAACCCGCGGAAAGCTGCAAGGCCTGGCATTCACGCCCGACGGCAAGCAGCTCGTGGCCGGAGGCCATGTCACCATTCCAAGGGAGCAGTTCGGCAAGCCGTATCCCGCGCAGACCGTGCGCATGGTTCAACTGCGCGTCTGGGACGTGGCCGGCGGACAACTCGTGCGCGAGCTGGCGACGCCCGACAAACAAGCCGGATACGGTCCAATCGCCCTGTCAAAAGACGGTCGCACGCTCGCCGCAGGCTGTAAGGACAAGATTTTGATCTGGGATTTTGAATCGGCATCGGTTCGTTGCTCGATCGGCGTGCCGCAACGCTGATCACCCGGCAGGGCCGCGAGATCGTCGTTTGGAATGTGAGCCGCGGCGAACCGATGCTGACGATTCCGGCCGAAGGCGCCGACCGGGGCGGCAAGATCGAAGTTTCCAAAGACGGCCGGTTCTTGGCCGTCAACGATCTGCTCCGTATGACGGACCCCGGCTGCGGCGACATCCGCGTCTTCGATCTGAAGGCCGGGCGTCGCATCGCGACGTTCGACTCCGGTCGAGGCCGTGCCACCGCCTTCGCTTTTTCGCCCGACGCCCAATACCTGGTGACCGGCATGAACGACGGCACGGCACTGGTCTGGGACCTGAGCCCGGAAACGCGACCTGACCAGCCCGCGAAGGTCGGTGGTAGTTCGCAGCAACGGTGGTTGCTAGGCGTGGAAGAAAAGACCTACGCGCGTTGGGAGGGCGGCCGTTCGCTGCCGACGAAGCCGGCGAATGCGCTGATTCGGCATATGTTTAAAGCCCCTGAAGTGTTTGTCACGCGCGCCGCCGAACGAGAATGAACTCGTGGGCCGAGCGAGTGAATCGCACCGACTGGCAACTAAGGCGGACGTGCCAGGGCGAAACCTCCCGTTGGGGCGACACTGCCAAGTAAAGGAGCCCGACGTGCATAACTGCCCGCCAGTCGCCTTGCTTGCTCCACGTGCGCTCCCGCAGTAAGCTCAATCCCGACGGCACACGTTCAAGGAGGCAGGCCGTGCAGTATAGCTAATCCCGAGCAATCAGCGTGTTGTGCCAATGGCGGATCATCGAGTTGAAGCAGCGTTGTTCGGTGCGGTTTGGCTGACGTTGTCGGCCATCGGACATACCGCGCCGCCGCGCGACGATGACGAAACGTTCTTTGAGACCAAGGTCCGGCCGGTGCTCGTCGGCAAGTGTTTCAAGTGCCACGGCGGCGATAAGGTGTCGAGCGGCTTGAAGGTCGATCGCCGTGACTCGCTGATCAGGGGCGGCAAACATGGCGCGATTATTGTGCCGGGCGAGCCCGACAAGAGCTTGCTCATCGATGCCGTTCGGCGGGGCCAGCGCAAAATGCCGCCCGATGAGCCGCTGTCTGCCGACGCGGTGGACGCTCTCACTGAATGGGTCCGCCGCGGCGCGCCGTGGCCCGAACAGACGTCGCTTATCGCCGATGGCGAGCGGCAAGCAAGGCATTGGGCGTTTCTGCCGGTCCGCGATGCGACGCCCCCGGAAGATCCTACCGGCTGGTCCGATCAGCCCATCGACCGCTTCATCGCGCCAAAATGGCGCGAGCTCCGCATCGAGCCATCGCCGCCGGCCGACCCGTTGACGCTCGTCCGCCGGGCCTACTTCGATCTGATCGGCCTGCCGCCCACGCCGGAAGAAGTCGAGGAGTTTGTCGCCGAGGAGCGTCCCGACGCCTTTCTTCGGCTGGTCGAGCGACTGCTGGCGTCGCCGCACTATGGCGAGCGCTGGGGCCGACATTGGATGGATGTGGTCCGCTATGCCGATACGGCGGGCGACAACGCCGATTATCCCATTCCCGAAATCCGCCGTTACCGCGATTACGTCATCGACGCCTTCAACAGCGACAAACCGTACGACCAATTCCTCCGCGAACAGCTTGCCGGCGACCTGCTGGCGGGGGAGGCGAAGGACGGTCCGAAGCTCTACGCCGAGCGCGTGGCGGCCACCGGCTATCTGGCCCTCGCGCGCCGTTACGCCACCGCGCCCTACGAGCTGTGGCACCTGACGCTGGAAGACGCCATCGATACCACCGGCCGGGCCTTCATGGGACTCACGCTCCGTTGTGCCCGCTGTCACGACCACAAATTCGATCCGGTCACCACGGAGGACTACTACGCGCTCTACGGCATCTTTGCCTCGACGCAGTTTGCCTGGGCGGGGGCGGAAGAACTGCACTCGAAGGGATTGTTCCGGCAGCATTTCGTGCCCTTGACGCCGCCCGAGCAGGCGGCCGGGCGGCTGGCCGCGTGGCAAGAGGAGCAGCGGAAGCGCGAGGCGGAGATCGACCGGCTGGCCAAGGAAGATCCGGCCGCGGTGCGAATCGCAGAACTGGATGCGGCGATCAAAAGCAAGAAAGAGCAGTTCGCCGCGGCCGGTCAAAGTGGTACGGCGGCCAATGAGTTGGCCGCACTGGAAAAAGAGCGTTCCAAGACGGACGGCGAATTGCAAGCGAAGCTCAACCCGCTGCGGACGCAGTTGCGCAACCTGCGGCGGCCGGGACTTCCGCCCGACTTGCCTGGCGCTTACGCCGTCTCGGAGGGAGCGGTGGTCGAGACCCGCGTACAACGCAGCGGCGATCCGGCCAATCTCGGCGAGGTGGTGCCGCGCGGTCCGCCCGCTTTCTTGGGCGGCCGGCCGTTCGATCTGCCGGCGGGATCCAGCGGTCGGCTGCAACTTGCCCAATGGCTTACCCGGCCCGAACATCCGCTCACGGCACGGGTCATGGTCAACCGCGTGTGGCAGCACCATTTCGGCAAGGGGCTGGTGCTCACGCCGTCGAACTTTGGATTACGCGGAGAACCGCCGACGCACCCGGAGCTGCTCGATTGGCTCACTGCCCGATTTATTGAGAGCGGCTGGTCGGGCAAACATCTCCACCGGCTGATTCTGCACTCGCACACGTGGCAGCTTTCGGTCAGCGACGATGAGGAAGCGGTGGCAAAGGATCCGGCGAACCGCTGGTATGGCCGCCACGACCGCCGCCGCCTGGAGGCCGAAGCCATTCGCGACGCAATGCTGGCCGTGTCGGGCACGCTCGACCGCATGCGCCCCGATGGCCACCCGTTCCCCGCGGTCGGCGAGTGGGGCTGGACGCAGCATAATCCCTTCAAGGCGGTTTATCCGTCGAATCATCGCAGCCTGTACCTGATGACGCAGCGGATCCAGCGGCATCCCTATCTGGCCCTGTTCGACGGTCCCGACCCGAACACCTCGACCGATGTGCGGACCAGCGCCACCGTGCCGCTGCAAGCGCTGTGGCTGATGAACGATCCGTTTGTCGCCGAGCAGGCCGCGCGTCTGGCCGACCGCTTGCTGGCGTCGGCCGGTGATGATCGCCAGCGAGTCGATCTCGGTTTCCGCCTGGCTTTTGGGCGGCACTGTCGCAGCGAGGAATGCGAACGGGCAGTGACCTATCTCAACCAGTATCTGCGGCAGTTGGCGGCGTCCGGCGCGGCGGCCGACGCGCGCGAGGCCTGGGCAAGCTATGCTCGCATCCTCTTGACGGCTAACGAGTTCGTCTACCTGGATTAGACGACTCGCCATTCGCGACGCGCCGGTTTAGACTGAGGGCGGTTCATCACGCCATGCTTGGAGCCTGCCTTGCGACCGCTTTCGATCGTCCTCGCCGCCGCCCTGCTCATCGGGGGCGCCGGTGACCCGCGCGCCGAAGAGGATGACTACGACCGCAGCCATTGGTCGTTCCAACCGCGAGGCGCGCCGCAACCTCCTAGCTTCACTCAAGCGGCCGACCGCGACTGGCCGCACAACGAGATCGACGCCTTCGTGCTGGCCCGACTGCGAGCGTCGCAGTTGCGGCCTGCCGCCGAAGCCGACCGGCGCACGTTGATTCGCAGGCTCTATTTCGACCTGATCGGACTGCCGCCGACGCCGGACGAAGTCGAGGCATTCGTTCGCGATCCATCCACTCAGGCTTACGAGGCCGTCGTCGACCGGCTGCTGGCCAGCCCGCACTACGGCGAGCGCTGGGGCCGGCACTGGCTCGACGTGGTCCGCTACGCCGAGACCGAAGGCTTCGAGTACGACAACTATCTGCCCGGTGCCTGGCGCTACCGCGATTGGGTCATCGAGTCGCTCAACGCCGACAAGCCCTACGACCGGTTCGTGCTGGAACAAGTGGCGGGCGACGAGTTGGCCTCGGCCGATCGGTCGCTCTCGGTGGCGGCCGGCTTTCATCGGCTGGGACCCGTGCGGCGAAACGCCGGCAATCAGGAAGTCGCCGGCAGCCGCAACGAAGTGCTGACCGAGATGACGAACACAATCGGCTCGGCCTTTCTGGGGCTGACGGTTGGTTGTGCCCGCTGCCACGACCACTTTTTCGACCCGATCCACCAGAAAGACTACTACCGGCTGGAAGCCTTTCTGGCCGCGACCTATGAACATAACCTGCCGCTGGCCAGCGAAAGCGAGCAGGCCGCCTGGAAAAAACGCACCGACAAGCTGAAGGCCGAACTCAAGCAGGTCGAGCAGGAACTGGAGAAAGCAGCGGCCGGCACCAGGCCCGACTTGGAATCGCGGTTGAAAGACCTCGAACGGCAGTTGCCTCCGCCGCTTGACGCGATCTGCACCGTGGCCAACGACGCTGCCCGCCGTACTCCAATTCATCTGCTGGAGCGCGGCAACTGGGACAAGCCGGGCGCGGCGGTGGGGCCGCGCGTGCCGGGCGTGCTTTTGCCCGACGACGCCCCGGAGCTGCCGGCCGATGTGCCCAATCCGCGCACCCGGCTGGCCGAATGGATGATCGACCCCGGCAACCCGTTCACCGGGCGGGTGATCGTCAATCGCGTCTGGCAATATCACTTTGGCCGCGGCATCGTGGCCACGCCCAACGATCTGGGAGTCAACGGCGACAAGCCCAGCCATCCGGAGCTGCTCGACTGGTTGGCCAATCGGTTCATCGCGGACGGTTGGCGGTTGAAGTCGCTGCACCGCCTGATCGTCACCAGCGGCACCTATCGGCAGTCGGCGCGCGCGATCGACGCGGCCGCCAGCGTCAAGGATCCCGAAAACCGGCTGCTGTGGCACTTCCCGCGGCGCCGCCTTCAGGCCGAAGAAATCCGCGACGCCATGCTGGCTGTCGCAGGATGGTTGAACCTGAAGGCCGGCGGACCGAGCGTGATCGTGCCGGTCGAAAGCGATTTGGTGGAGTTGCTTTATGCGCCTTCGCAATGGCAAGTGACGGCCGACCGTGGCGAATACGACCGGCGAAGCATCTACTTGCTGGCCAAGCGCAACCTGCGGCTGCCGTTCATGGAGGTGTTCGACCAGCCCGACCTGCAAATCAGTTGCGCTCGCCGCGAATCGAGCACACATGCGCCGCAGGCCCTGGAGCTGCTCAACGGGCGGCTGTCGAACGAATTGGCCGACGCATTTGCCGAGCGGCTGGCGCGCGAGGCGGCGGGCGATCCGGGCCGCCAGGTGGACTTGGCCTATCGGCTGGTGACCGGCCGGCCGCCCAGCGATCGCGAAGCGGGGCTGGCCGCGGAGTTTCTCTCGCAGCAGCCGCTCGGCGAGTTCGCCCTGGCCATGTTCAACCTGAACGCTTTCCTGTACGTCGACTAGTCTAGACGCAGGGCTGGCTCGACGCGTAGCCACAGTGTCTCTGATGATGCCTCTCAGATCAGGGTCACGTGCTGGCGCTCGATGAGAATTACGCCCTCGCCGAGGGCATCCTCCAGCTCACGTCGAACTGCGCGGAAGTATTCGTCAGAGGCGTGGATTGGGGCGGCATAGACTTCAAACATCGCGTGTTCGTTCTGTTCGCCCGTGCCCACAACGTCCATCGGATCGCGGGCACCCACGCCGCGAATGGGAGAAGGTTCCTGGAGGTGGACGGTTGCACCGACCAGATGCCGAACGAACGTCTTTTCGAGTGTATCCAAATCGTTCAACGATGCGACCATCACCCGTTCAACCTTGCCGGAGGTTGATGCGATGAGCTGCGCAATCGGCACGAGAAGGCGATAGCGGGCAACATCCACGGGCACCACACTGCCGACCTCGGCCTGAATTATCGGGACGAGCGAGTCCTTCGGCACACTCACGGTCTTCTTGCGTGAATCGTCGCGCGCGATGCCCGTCTTGCACTTCAGCAGGCTGACATGTTCTTCAAGTGCCGATAGATCGACGGGCCGACGCGGAGGCATGGGCGCGATCACTTCACGTCGCGGGTGAGCCACTCGAAAGGCACCTTCGCCGCCAGAAGCGCTCTAACTACCTCGGTCCGCACGTTCCACACGTTGATTTCGGACGTCGAAAAAGAGAGCTTCTTGCCTGACGCGATCAGCGCGCTGTACGCCTGCCGCCTCGCTTCATCGGACGGAAAACGAATAACCTCAAAGTAGTTTCGCTCGGTGTCTACCTCGGCAGGCACTGGCTGCGCGCTACTCATCGGAGATCGTTCCATCAGGGAGAAAACGGATACGCAAATGCAGGATAACAGAAACGTTCTTCCTGTCAATCAAAGACGGCAGCCGGCAACGCGGGAGTCGATACTCTTTGTCAGACGATCATGCCAGAATCCCCTCGACAACATGGGCCTGCTCGACGCCGGTCAGCCGCTCCTTCAGGCCGTTGTCGAGCACATACAGTCGTTCGTGATCGAGGCCGAGTAGATGGAGAAGGGTGGCGTGCCAGTCGGGCACGCTCACGCGATCTTCGACGGCCGCGAGTCCCAGCTCGTCGGTGGCGCCGTAGGTCGTGCCGCCTTTGATGCCCGCCCCGGCGAGCCAGGCGCAGAAGGCGTTTTTGTTGTGATCGCGGCCGGCCTTGCGTTCGTCTTTGTCGGCCGGCAGTTGGGCGATCGGCAGGCGGCCAAACTCGCCGCCCCAGACCACCAGCGTGCCGTCGAGCAAGCCGCGCTGGCGAAGGTCGCGCAGCAGGGCCGCGATCGGCTGATCGGTGCGCTGGCAGGCGGTCTTCAGCCCGTCGGCCAGCGCGGTGTGATTGTCCCAGATCTGGCCGTTGATGTAGAGCTGCACGAAACGCACGCCGCGCTCCACCAGCCGCCGGGCAAAAAGGCAGCGGCGACCGTAGGAATCGGTCGGCTCGCGGCCCACGCCGTACATGTCAAGCGTGGCGGGCGTTTCGCGCGCCAGGTCGAGCGCGTCGCTGGCGGCCAACTGCATCCGCGCGGCCAGCTCGTAACTGGCGATACGGGCCTCGATAATCGGCTGCCCGGGCCGCTCGCTCAGGTGCATCCGGTCGAGCCGGTCGCGCAGCACGCGCTCGGTCTCGACGACGCCGGCCGGCCGATCGACCTCGGGCCGCAGGTTCAACAGCGGCGAACCGGTCGAGCGGAACCGCGTCCCCTGAAACACCGGCGGCAAGAACCCGGCCTGCCAGTTTTCGACGCCGTTGATCGGCAGACCGAGCGGATCGTCGAGCACCACATACGCCGGCAAGTCCTGGCATTCACTTCCCAGGCCGTAGACCACCCACGAGCCGAGCGTCGGCCGGCCCGGCGACATCTTGCCGTTTTGAATCAGATAGATGGCCGGCTCGTGCGTGAGGTTCGTCGTGTACATCGAGCGAATGAGCGCGATGTCGTCGACTTGCCCGGCAAGCTGTGGCAGGGCGTCGGAGACCCACATGCCGCACTGCCCGTGCCGGGCGAACTTGAACGGGCTGCGCATCAGCGCGCCGGCGCTGGCGGGGTTTTCGACTTCGCCGGCGATCTTGTTGAAATAGGCCTCGCCGTGGTGCTGGTCGAGGGCCGGTTTCGGATCGAAAAGGTCCATCTGACTTGGACCGCCGTTCATAAACAGGTGGATAACCGACCTGGCCTTCGGCTCGAAGTTCGGCGGGCGGGGCTTGAGATCGGCGTGCGGCGCCTCGATGTCGGCGGCCATCAGCCGCCCGCCGCCCGCCTCTTCGCCGGCCAGATAGGCCAGCGCCGCGCCGAATATGCCTCCGGAAACTCGCTGGAAAAGATCGCGGCGGTTCAATGACAGCTTCATGGTTAGTCAATCCACATAAAGGAAAGCGGCCGAGTTGAGGACGGCGTGGCAGACGGCCGTCAGCGCCTTGTGCCGAGCAGCCACCGCATCGGGTGTGCCGGCCGCCGCGAGCTGTTTCTCCCACTGCGCTGCGAGCTGGTCGAGGGCATCGAGCGCCAGCCGCCGCTGATCGTCGTTCGCCGGGCGGCCAAGCGCGATGAGATACAGCCGTTCGATCTGTCTGCTTACATCAGGCCCAACTTCGCGCTCGATGCGGGCGGCAAACTGCTCGGCCAGATCGAAGACCATGCCGTTGTTCATCAGGTGCAACGCCTGCGGCGCGACCATCGATTCCCGCCGTTCGAGGCAGTTGGGACTCATCTGCGGGTAATCGAAGGCGTCGAGATGCGTGGGGAGCGTCTTGCGCAACTGCTGCACGTAGACCAGCCGCCGCCAGCCGCGCGGCGTGGCGACGGGCGTCACCAGCCCGTCCGGCCGCGATTGCACGGCGTCGGCCGGACCAAAGGGCGCCTCGTCGAGCCGACCGGCCACGAGCAGCATCGAGTCGTAGAGCGCTTCGGCGTCGAGCCGCACGAGCGGCATGCGAGAGAAGAGCGCGCTCGCGGCATCGTTTTGCACATGCTGGGCCGTCACGGCCGACGATTGCCGATAGGCGGCGCTGGTCATCATCAGCCGGTGCATCGCCTTCATGCTCCAGCCCTGCCGCACGAACTCGCGGGCCAGCCAGTCGAGCAGCTCGGGGTGCGTCGGCGGCGTGCCGGCCTTGCCGAAATTGCCCAGCGTCTTCACGATGCCGCCGCCGAAGTGGTGCTTCCAAATCCGATTCACGGCCACACGGGCGGTGAGCGGATGGTCGGGCTGAGTGAGCCAACGCGCGAAGGCCAAACGCCTGCCCGTCTGCCGCGCTCCGGGCCAGGGCGGCTCGACGACGAACGGCGTGCGGCCGTCGGTCAGCACCGAGGGGACGCCCGGCCCGACGAGCGGACCGAGGTTCGTCGGCTCGCCGCGGCGATAGGTATAGGTGAGCGATGGTTCGCCGCGGTCCCAGAGGGCGCGGACTTGCGGCTCGGGCCGGCGACGGGCTTCGATCGCTTTCAGCTCGTTCTCCGTTACGGAGCGTGCCTTCGCCGCGGCCAGCTCCGCGTCGATCGCGGTCTCGTGGTCCTCCCAGGCGCGGCGCTCGGCCGTGGTGACAAACGGAAGCTGCCGGAGGCCGGCGACGTCTTGACTCAGCGGGGCGCCGGACCGAATGTCGGGCTTGAGCCAGTTGTATTCGTCGAACGCGCCCTTGAAGACCGCGGCCAGCCGATAATAGTCGCGCTGCGGAATGGGGTCGAACTTGTGGCTATGGCAGCGAGCGCACTTCAACGTCAGCCCCATCACTGCCGAGCCGAGCACGTCGATCTCGTCGGCGATCACTTCGACGCGGTCCGAAAGATAGCCCGTGATGTTCGCCCAAGTGACATCCGACGCCATCCGCAGAAAACCGGTCGCCACCAGGTTGTCGTAAATCTCCGGCGTGATTTCGCCGCGTTCATAGTCGGCCAGTTCATCGCCAGCGAGCTGCTCCAGCAGGAAACGGTCGTAGGGCTTGTCGTCGTTGAACGCGCGGACCACGTAGTCGCGATATCGCCAGGCATGCGGACGCGGCAGGTCTTGCTCGCGCTTGCCCTCCGAGTCGGCGTAACCGGCGGCGTCGAGCCAATAGCGGCCCCAGCGCTCGCCGTAGCG
>DATLUO010000195.1 GCA_035533075.1 Pirellulales bacterium
CCAACCCCCAACCCCATGTCCGTTTATACCGACCAACTCGCCACCATCCTGCCCACGGGCCTGGAGGGAAGCGTTGCCCGGCTCACCGGCCTGACGGCCGCGGTGGCCGGCTTCCCTGCGCCCGTCGGCGCATTGGTCGAGATCGAGCGGCAGCAGAGCGGGCCGCTGGAGGCCGAAGTCGTCGGCTTCCGCGACGACGTGACGTTGGTCTGTCCATTTGGCGATTTGCAGGGCGTGCGGCGGGGCAACCGGGTGCGGCTGGTGCGCACCAAGAGCTGGTTGCGGGTGGGCCCGGCGGCGCTGGGTCGGGTGATCGATGCCCGTGGCCAGGCCATCGACGGCCAACCGCAGCCCATTCTGCCCGACCGCGCGGCGCTCGATCGACGACCGCCGCCGCCGGTCGAGCGGCCGCGGATCGATACGCCGCTGTCCACCGGCATTCGCTCGATCGACGGACTGTTGACCTGCGGAAAGGGGCAGCGGATGGGCATCTTCGCCGGTTCGGGCGTCGGCAAGAGCGTGGCGTTGGGAATGATGGCGCGTTACACCTCGGCCGACGTGAACGTGATCGCTCTGATCGGCGAGCGCGGTCGCGAAGTGAATGAGTTCATCGAGCGCGATCTGGGGCCGGAAGGACTGGCCAAGAGCGTGGTGGTGGTGGCCACCAGCGATGAGCCGGCGCTCGTCCGCGTGCGCGCCGCGTTGGCTGCCACGGCCATGGCCGAATACTTTCGCGACCGCGGCAAGGATGTGCTGCTGATTATGGATTCGCTCACGCGTTTCGCCCTGGCCCAACGCGAGATTGGACTGGCGGCCGGCGAACCGCCTACCACCCGCGGTTATCCGCCGTCGGTGTTCGCCATGTTGCCGAGGCTGGTCGAACGCGCGGGGCGCAGCCGGAGCGGCAGCATTACGGCGTTTTATTCGGTGTTGGTGGAAGCCGACGATCCGCAAGAACCGATCGGCGACGCCGTGCGCGGCCTGCTCGACGGCCACACTTGGTTGTCGCGCAAGCTGGCCGGCCGCGGGCATTATCCGGCCGTCGATGTTCTGTCGAGCATCAGCCGGTTGATGAACGAAGTCGCCGACCGCGAACATCGCGAAGCCGCCTCGCTGGTGCGCGAACTGATGGGCGCCTATCGCGACCAGGAAGACCTGATTTCGATCGGCGCCTACCGCCGCGGCAGTCAGCGCGCCGTCGATCTGGCGATCGACTTTTGGGAACCGATCCAACAATTCCTGCGGCAGCCCATCGAAGAAGCATCTACGGTGAAACTGGCCGCCGAGCGATTGGCGCAACTGAAACACCGCGCGGCGCAACGTCCGGCGGCACAAGGGAGCTGACGATGGCGGCATTCCGATTTCGTCTGGCGACGCTGTTGCGGCTCCGCGAGGCTGCGCGCGACGAGCGCCGCACGCAGCTCGCCGAGGCGCTGCAACTGGCCGAGCAACTGAGGGAGCGTCAAATGGGGGTCGAGGAACTGCTGCGCGAGGCCCTGCGCGTTCAGTCGACGGCCACCGGCGCGATCGATGCCGACCGCTTGTTGAACGCCACGCGCTACGAGATGGTGCTCCGCGCGGAATTGCAACAGCTCCAGCTTCAGGAAACAGCGTTGCAGACGGAGATCGAAAAACGGCGGCAGGCGTTGGTGGCCGCCGACCGCGACGTCCGCTCCCTGGAACTGTTGCGCGAGACGCAGCAAGAGCGACACCGCGAGCAAGAAGAGCGCCGGGCCGTGAAGGAACTCGATGAAATTGCCTTGCGACGATACGCCGCGGAGGGCGCCGAATGATCGGACGCTTGTTCGGAGCGATGGTGGTGCTGGTGGCGGCCGTTTGCGTGGCGACCGTCTTGGCCGAAACGTTGGCGGTCGGCTTCTTGCGATATCGAGGCAAACTGGATGAGAAGACGGTGTTGAAGCTGATTGCCGTGGCCAACGGTGCCGACGCGCCGCCTGCGCCCGGCGCTCGCGCGCGGCCCGAGAACGAGCCGGGACCGGAGCAAGCTTCGTTGGAAGACGTGGCCCGCGAGCGCGCGCTGCGCAGCCGCGACATCGAGCTGCGCGAACTGGCCCTGGGCGACAACCTGACGATGGTCCGCACGGAATACGCCAAATTGATCGACGAAAAAGACCGATATGAACGTATCAAAACCGCGTTCCGCGGGCAGCTCGATGAGCTGCGCGAAGGTGTGCTGGCCAACAATCGCGACACGGCCCGCGCCATCCTGGAAAACATGAAGCCGAAGCAAGCCAAAGAGCAGATTCTGCGGATGGTCAAAGACGACGAGATCGACGACGTGATCAAGATTCTCAGTCTCATGCCAACCGCCAAACGCGCCAAAATTGTGGGCGAGTTCAAAACGCAAGAGGAGTCGGAGACGCTGGCGGAGATCCTGAAGCGGATTCGGGAAGGCGTGCCCGAAAAGGACCTGGTGGACCAGACCGAGAAAGCCTTGGATCAGCAAGACGCCGCGGCCAGTGCGGTCGCACCCTAACGAGAGGCCCCTGTATGATTGCCACTTCCGCTTCCGCCACCGGCTCCGCGGGACCGAACTTCGACTTGCCTCCCATCGCGTCCCCGCTGCCGTACGTCAGCAGCCAGACGGCAGTGCCGTTCAGCCAATTGCTGCTGAGGACGCCGCCGCCGGCCCCGCCTGAACCAAAGCCTCAGCCGCCGGTCAGCGACAAAGGCACGTCAACATCTGACCCATCCAGCGGAAGCGGCTCGTCGGCAGATCAGGGCCCGCAAGCACCGCCGCAAGCCGAAGCGTCTTCGCAAACGCCGGGGGGCGAAGCGCCGGCCTCCGTTCCCGACCAATCGTCCACCACAAATCCGTCGTCGCAGAGCAGTCCAACGTCGCAGCCCCCATCGCCCGATGCGACCACGGCAGAGGGCGCTCAGCCTCATGCGTCTGCCAAGCCGTCCCCCGCCAAAGTCGCTCGCTCCGGGAAAAACAAAGGCCACGCATCGTCAGCCAATGTCACGGCGCATGCCAGTGCGACCGCCATAACGGTCGTTGCTGCGTCAGTCAAACAAGGCAAAGCGGCGAAAGCCGGAGCCGCGGATGGCGGCAAAACGGCAGCGCACGACGCCGCCCATCCTTGCGACGCCGCCCATCTCGCCGACGCCGCCCAGACCGATGCCACGGTCCAGGCGGCGGCCGAGACGACACTGGCCGTGCCTGCCTCGACCACGCTCCCCGTCGAAACGCCGGCCGCCGACAAAACCGACGGCAAGGGAAAGCCTGCCGTCAGCGGCAAAGAGCTGACCAAGGCGACCGCCGCGGCCAGCAGTCGCTTCGCGACCTCGTTGCCGCAGGATGCCGGCTCCTCTGCTTCGCAAACATCCTCGGCCGCCGCACACGCGACGACCAGGGCAGCGGCGACGCCCACGGCCCAACACCTCGCAACGGCCGAACAAGCCAACGTTGCCGCCCAAGACGCGGCCGCGCTCTCACCTGCCCAAAGCAACACTGCCAAGCTCGCCGATGGTGCCTCGCCGCCTCCCGCCGCGGAAACCGTCGCCGCAGCAACGACGGCCGCGGTTACGCAGGCGGTGGAAACGATCGCCTCGGCCCTGCCCCAGGCCACCTCGACGACGAGCGACACCCCGGCGACGGCCAACGGAACCAACGCTCCGCAGCCTGCCGCGGCGCCCGGCACGCCAAGTGCCGGTTCCAGTCCGCCGCCCAATGCGGCCCAGGCCGCGCCCGCCACGTTTGCCAATGCGACGCCCCAGAACGCGGCCGCCGGCTTTGCCAACGACGGCCTCAGTGCGGCCGACCGTGCCCGATTTGTCCAGCGCGTGGCACGGGCCTTTCAGACCGTCGGCGACCAAGGCGGGCAGATCCGGCTGCGGCTCAGCCCCCCGGAGCTAGGCTCGCTGCAGATGCAGATCACCGTCAAGCAAGGCGCGCTGACCGCGCAAATTCAGGCCGACAACAGCACCGCCCAACAAGTGCTGCTGGGTAGCCTGCCCGATCTGCGCGAGCGATTGGCCCAGCAAGACATTCGCATCGAGCGTTTCGACGTCGATGTGTCGGGGCAATCGTCGGGGGGGCATTCGCAGTCGCCGCAAGGCAATCCCGATTCCGGGCAGGCGGACCGCCCCTGGGCCACGACACGCAACGTTTCTCCGGTCGGCGCCGACGCGGCAGCGGGCGACCTGCCACGGACGGCGCCCGTGTTGACGAACGGGGCGCTCAACGTCGTTGTTTAGAAATACAAAGAGCCGGCGAGGCGTCGGTTTGCACGTCAAAGAAAGGAACCAAGCGTCATGTCAACGGGAACCGTCAATCCGACTTCCTCCGCGAGCACCGCCGCATCCAGCACGTCGAGCACGACGGGCGGGCTCACGCAACTGACCCCCAATGATTTCTTGCAACTGTTGATCACTCAGCTCAAGAACCAGGATCCGCTCAACCCCACCAACAGCGACCAAATGCTGCAACAAATCAGCGAGATCGACAACATCGAGGCCACGACCAATCTGTCAAGCTCGCTCAACTCCGTGGCAACCGATCAGGGCTTCCAGACAGCCAGCGCTCTGATTGGCAAGCAGGTGCAGGGCGTCGACGCCAGCGGCAACCCGGTTTCGGGCACCGTGGACAGCGCCAGTTTCACCAACGGCGCGGCGTCGTTGACCGTGGGCAGCCAGACCATGGCGCTCTCCGGCATCAGCTCGGTCAGCGGATAGGAACGGCTTATCCAACCTTCTCAGCGGCCTCGGCGGCGGTTGAACGCCGGGTCCGTTTCGTCACAGGAGAACAAGCAATGTCGCTTTCATCGGTTTTTAGCACGGCCATCACCGGCCTTTCGGCGGCGCAAACCACGATCGACGTCACGGGCAACAACGTGGCCAACGCCAACACGATCGGCTTCAAGCAATCGACGGCCGAGTTCGCCACCCAGTTTCTGCAAACCATTTCGATCGGCTCGGCGCCCAGCGCCAATAACGGCGGAGTCAACCCCACGCAGGTGGGCTTGGGGGTGCAGGTGACGCAAATCACTCCCGACTTTACTCAGGGCAACTTGGAAATCACCTCCAGCCCGTCCGACATGGCGATCCAAGGCAATGGGTTCTTCGTCGTACAAGGGACCGGCGGACAGCAGCTTTATACCCGCAATGGCAGTTTTACCCCGAATTCACTCAATCAGCTCACCACCAGCACGGGACAGCAATTGATGGGCTATGGCGTCGACGCAAGTTTCAATGTCCAAACGACGCAGCTCGTGCCGCTGACGATTCCTCTTGGATCGACGGCGGTGGCCAAAGCCACGCAGAACGTCGAGTTGCAAGGCACACTGACTCCCACCGGCGATGTGGCCACCACCGGCGCCATCATTCAAAGCGGAGCGATGGGCGACGCGGCGATGACGGCGCCCAGCGGCGGCACGCCTCCGGTCTTGGCCCCCGTGCCCGACGTGGCGAGCGCCGGCACCACGGCCACCGGAGCCGCCGGCGGCAGTCTGACGGCGGGCGGCACCTACTCCTACAAAGTCGTGTTCGCCAATGGCCCCCTGGGAAGCGCCACCGACACGCAGACCATGCCTTCACAAGCCATCGGCCCAATCACCCTTTCCGGCGCGCAGCAATCGGTCACGCTCAACAACATCCCTACCGACACGACCGGCACGTACACCGACCGCTATATCTATCGCACGGCGGCCGGCGGCAGTTCCTACCAACTCGTGGCCGACATCCCAGACAATACCACCACCACCTACACCGATACCACGGCCGACACCGGCCTCGGCCAGGCGCTCAACAGTAATGCGCTCAATGGCGACTACAGCTATTACATTACCTACGCCAACGCCGTGGGCGGTCCCGGCACCGGCGTCGAGAGCCGTCCGACGCAACTGCTTGGCCCGATCAACGTGGTGAACGGCCGCGCCGAGCTGCAGAACCTGCCCGTCGATACCAGCGGCCAATGGTCGGTGCGCCGCATTTACCGCACCTCGGTGAACAACCCCAACGTGGCCACGTTCGTCGCCGAGGTTCCCAACATGACGGCCGGGTTAAGTTACACCGATAGTGCCTCCGACGCGTCGATTGCCAACAACGCCCAGGTGAACCTGAATGGACCGCCGATTACCAGCAACACGTTGTTGACCAACGTTCTGCAATACAGCAACGGCGCGTATCAAAACCTCTTCCAGCCCGGCACGCTGAGTTTCGCGGGCACCCTGGGCGGAAGTCAACAAACGCCCGAAACGTTCACCATCACTTCGAAGAGCACCGTGCAAGACTTGGCCAATTTCATGGACCAGGCATTGGGCATCCAATCACCGCCGGGCGCGGACCCCGGCAACCCGATACCCAACGACTCGTCGGGCCTGCCGCCGGGAGTTTCCATCAACTCGCAGGGAGAGATTCAATTTGTCAGTAACGCGGGCGTCGACAATGCGGTTTCTATCGGTCTTTCCGCGCTGCAGCTTACGCCCACCAACGGCACGGCGGAGACCGTCCCCTTGACTTTCAATCAGACGCAGGCCGCCGTCGGGCAAAGCGTGACCGCCGATCTTGTCGCCTATGATTCGCTGGGCATTCCCATCAACGTCCACCTGACGGCGGTGCTCCAATCGCGCACCAGCACCGCGACCATCTACCGCTGGTTCGCCGATTCTCCCCAGAACGACCCGACGAGCGGTTCCTCCATCGCCGTGGGCACGGGACTGATCACGTTCGATGGCGCAGGCCAATTCGTCTCGGCGACGAATTCGACGGTCGCCGTGCAGCGCGCGCATGTTCCATCCGCCAAACCCCTGGAGTTCAACCTCGATTTTGCGCAGCTTTCCGGGCTGGCTGCCAGTAGCCCGACACTCTCGGTCACCAGCCAGGACGGTTTTCCTCCCGGAAAGCTCACCAGTTACACCATCGGCAACGACGGCGTGGTCAAAGGTTCGTTCGACAACGGCACGCAGCGCGATCTTGGCCAGGTGGTCCTGGCGCGTTTCGCCAATGCCGCGGGCTTGACGCAGAGTGGACAAAATCTCTATACGCCCGGCGTGAACTCGGGGCTGCCCGTGTTCGGCGCTCCCAACTCCGACGGCATCGGCTCGATCGTGTCCGGCTCGTTGGAGCAGTCGAACACCGACGTCAGCTCGAACCTGATCAATCTGATTACCGCCTCGACCCAATATCGGGGCAACACTCAGGTGATCAGCACGGCGCAGACGCTATTCGACACCCTGCTGCAGCTCCGCACGGGGTAGTGCGACGTCTCGGTCGGGTGCGACCGGCGACGTCGATAGGCTTGACGAGCGGGGCCGCGTAGCGGATAAGTGAAGGGACAAGTGCCGTTCCCAGTGTAGGGTGGGACCAGTCCCGGCGCGCCGGGACGAGCGCCGGCCCACCATTGGAGTAAGGCAGAAGGATGAAGGCAGGATTCTTTCTTCATCCTTCGACCTTTTTGCCGCGGTGGGCCGGCGCTCGCAAGCTCGCTGGTCCCACCCTACGCAGCCACGCCCACGGCGCGCCCGCCTCGGTCCCTACCCGCTAAGAATCTAGAGAAGTTGCCATGTTTTGCTTCGTCAGGCCGCGTTGTTGCTTCGCGGCGATTGGGATGGCCACGCTGCTTTTTGCCCCGGCCACGCGGGCCGAGAATTGGCCCGGCTGGCGTGGGCCACGAGGCGATGGATCGAGCAACGAAAAAAATGCGCCGACGGCTTGGGACGGCGCCACGAACGACAACCTCGCTTGGAAAGCCGCCGTGCCGGGCACGGGGCATGCTTCTCCCGTCGTGTGGGGCGATCGAATCTTCCTGGCGAGCTGCCTGGAAAGCGAAGCCGATCGACGGCTGATCTGCCTCGATCGCCGCAACGGCCAGATCCTTTGGCAGCGGTCCGTGTTGAAGTCGCCGCTGGAAAAAAAGCACCACCTCAACAGCTACGCCTCCAGCACGCCTGTGACTGACGGCAAACAGGTGTACGTCTCGTTTCTCGAAGGGAGCCAAACGGGCGAGGCCAAAGGCGCGCGGATGACGGTTGCCGCCTACGACTTCGACGGCAAGCAACGTTGGCTGGTCCATCCGGGGCCGTTCTCCAGCGTCCACGGTTATTGTAGCTGCCCGGTGCTGTTCGAAGACAAGCTGATCGTCAACGGCGACCATGACGGCGACGCCTATCTCGTGGCACTGGCGCGGACGACCGGCGAGATCGTTTGGAAGATTCCGCGCGAGAACAAGACCCGCAGCTACTCGACGCCGATCATCCGTCAGATCGATGGCCGCTGGCAGATGGTCTTGTCGGGTTCCAAGTGCGTGGCCAGCTACGATCCGCGCGACGGATCGCGGCATTGGATCATCGACGGCCCGACCGAGCAGTTCGTAGCGTCGATGGTTTATAACGGCGATCTGCTGTTCCTTACCGCCGGATTTCCCGAACACCACATCTTGGCCCTGCGGCCCGATGGCGAAGGGAACGTGACCGACACGCACATCGCTTGGCGGACCACCGAAAACTGCTCCTACGTGCCGTCGCCGATCGTCGTGGGCGACTACTTCCTGGTCGTTTCGGACGAGGGAATCGGAAGCTGTTATCGCGCGGCCACCGGCAAGCGCGTTTGGCGGCAGCGGCTGGGACCGCATTACAGCGCGAGCCTCGTGACGGCCGGCGGTCTGGTCTATTTCCTCTCCGACGAAGGCGTGACCACGGTTGTCAAGCCAGCCGACAGCTTCCAGGAAGTCGCCAAGAACCCGCTGGGCGAAGCCTGTTATGCATCGCCGGCCATCAGCCAGGGGCAAATTTATCTGCGCGGCGTGAAGCATCTCTATGCGATCGGCGGCAAGGAAGTGGCACAGCGCTAGAAAGAATGGTTGGGAAAGTGGCCGTTTCAGCCACCTGCCGTGTGTCGTCAACTCTTGTGCAAAAGTCATCGCGGTAACACATCGGTTGCGAGCCGCCGGTTCATGACGCCTCAGGGGGGGGACTTAGGGCCGACCGGGGCGTATTGCGAGAGAATCGGCACGTGGCGACGGTTGTCACCCGCCGGCGATCGCGCCGATTACGTAAAACGGCTCCACGCCCGAGGCCACGACGTCGGGCAGCGGGGCGTCGGGCAGACCATTCGACCAATCTTCCTGGCAAACGAAGAACCGCAAAAACGGCCGGCGATTGTGGGTGACCTGGTCGCGGACCGTGCCGCGCAGCATTGGATAACGGGCCTCCAGCGCGTCGAGCACCGAACGTTGCGTGGCCGTGCCCGTGACTTCGAGTTGCACTTCGGACCCGACGCCCGCGAGCGTTTGTAAATGATAGGGGAGCACCACGCGGATCATGGCAGCGTCTGCACTTCGACGGAAAGCACGGCCGGAAGGTCGCGGACGATTGGCGACCAGGTGTCGCCGGCGTCCGGCGAGGCATACACTTGCCCGCCGGTGGTGCCGAAATATACGCCGCACGAATCGAGCGTGTCGACGGCCATCGCGTCGCGGAGCACATTGACGTAGCAGTTTTGCTGCGGCAGACCGTTGCCCAGCGGCTCCCATTCGTTTCCGCCGGATCGGCTGCGATAGACGCGCAGCTTGCCCTCCGGCGGATAGTGCTCCGAGTCGCTCTTGATCGGCACAACGTAGACCGTATCGGGCTCGTGAGCATGGACCTCGATCGGAAAGCCGAAGTCGGTGGGCAGGTCGCCGCTGATCTCGTGCCACGAATCGCCCGCGTCGTCGCTGCGCATCACGTCCCAGTGCTTTTGCATGAACAGCACACCGGGCCGCGCGGGGTGCATCGCGATGCGGTGGACGCAATGACCGACTTCGGCTTCAGGATCGGGCAGCACGTAGGGCGATTTCAGTCCGCGGGTGATCGGTCGCCAGGTCTCGCCGCCGTCGTCGCTACGGAACGTTCCGGCTGCCGAAATGGCAATGAACATGCGGCCCGGCTGGGTCGGATCGAGCACGATCGTGTGCAGGCCCATGCCACCCGCTCCGGGCTGCCAGTAGTTTCCCGCCCCGTGATTGCGTAGTCCCGGCAGCTCGTGCCACGTCTGGCCGCCGTCGGTCGTGCGAAACAAGGCGGCGTCTTCCACGCCTGCGTAAGCGGTGTCGGGATCGGTCAGCGACGGTTCGAGGTGCCAGACGCGTTTGAACTCCCAGGGGTGCGGCGTGCCGTCGTACCAGAGGTGCGTGCCCGGCGTCCCCTCATAGACGAACTTGTTGCCCACCGGCTCCCAGGTCTGGCCGCCGTCGTTGGAGCGCTGCATGACCTGCCCGAACCAGCCGCTGGTTTGCGAGGCATACAGCCGGTTGGGATCGACCGGAGATCCTTTGACGTGGTAGATCTCCCAGCCGCCAAAAAAGGGACCGCTCACGTCCCACTTTTGGCGCTTGCCGTCGGAATTGAGGATGAACGCGCCTTTGCGCGTACCCACCAAAACGCGTACCGAACTCATCAGTTTGCCTTTGCTTTAAGCCGGGACGTAGATCATCCACGATACTCCAAAGCGGTCAGCGACCATGCCGAACCGCGGGGAAAAGAAGGTCTTGGCCAGCGGCATTTGCACCTGCCCACCCTGGGCCAATGCGGCGAAGAAGCGGTCCGCGTCGGCCTCGTTCGACACGATGAGCGAAAGCGAAATGCCTTTGAAGCCCGCCTCACCCGCGCAACGGCCGTCGGATGCCATCAGCGTCGTTTCGCCGATGCGAAAGCTGGCGTGCATGACTTTGTTCTCTGTGCCCGGCGACACCATGCCCGGCGGGGGCGGTTCGGGGTTCTCGTTGAAACGCTTCAACATGTCCACTTCGGCGCCGAGCGCCCCGCGATAGAAGTCGAGGGCCTCCTCGCAACGTCCGTCGAAATTCAAATAGGCTTGCACTTGCATTTTGATGTCCTCCAAGGGCGATTTTCTGTAGCGGACGCTAAGATAAACAGGTGGACGGCTTTCGTCAAGCAGGATAACGTAGTGGTTGGTACCTAATTCTTGGAGCCACCGATGGCCCGCGGGCGGCCCAGACAGTTCGACACGGAGCAAGCGCTCGACGCGGCGCTGATGCTCTTCTGGCGGCACGGTTACGAGGGAACGTCGTTGGCCGCGCTGACCGAAGCCATGGGCATCAACGTGCCGAGCCTTTATGCGGCCTTCGGCAACAAGGAGTCGCTGTTCCGCAAGGCCCTCGATCGGTATTTGCAAAGGCCGGCGTCCTATCTGCCAAAGGCGCTCGCCGAGCCGACCGCCCGCCGCGCGGCGGAGAGGCTTTTTCAAGGCGCCATCGACATGGTGATGAAGCGGCGGCATCCCGACGGTTGCCTGCTGGTCCACGGAGCGCTGGCGTCCGGACCGCTGGCGGAGTCGGTCCGTCAGGAACTTAATCGCCGTCGAAGAGGAGCCGAGTCATTGGTGCGCCAGCGGTTCCGGCGGGCGGTTGCCGAAGGCGATCTGCCGGCCGGCGTCGATGCGGCCAAGCTCGCCCGTTACATCGTGACGGTGCTCTGGGGCTTGTCCGTGCAAGCGGCCGGCGGCGCCACGCGCAACCAGTTGCAGGAGGTCGCCGAAATGGCGATAAAGGCCTGGCCGGGGTAGTGCGGGACTGGCATGCCCGGCGTGCCGCACGCATCCGCTTTCGACCAACTCCTTGGCCGGAGTGTTGGCAGGTAGGCTTCCCTAAGCGAAGTGGAGGATTCGTTATGCACAACATGGCTCTGGCGTTCATTGCTGCGATCGCGAACAACTCGCGGACCAAATCAGCCGCGCCATGTCTTCGGTCCATGCGATGCACTTCGATTCACGTTTGTCGATTGTTCGTGGCCGTCTGCCTTTGCCTGTCGGCGGGCAGGGGACGGGAGTGATTGAACGCCCAAGGCCGGCCGCTCGACGAACGCTTTCTTCCCTCCTCCCTAACGGCGTGCCAGCTCAACGCCGAGCAGCCGCGACAAAGCCTCGCGGACGACCGCGCTGCGTCCGGCCAGAGAGTGTTTAGCGGCGTAGTCGTCGATGGCCTCCACGAGCTTGGCTTCGTCGCCGGTCAGCACCGTGCCGACGGCCACGCGCTCGTGGTGCCGCGCGGCGGCAGCACGCGCCCACTCTTGGAGCTCCGGCACATCTTGCTTCACTTGCTCGCGTATCAGTCGGTGCCGCTCTTTCTCCGCAGGCGTCGCCTCGCGCACGGTCCGCTTGCGATTCTCGTGGCTCATCACCAGTTCTCCTTGCTTCAAAAAGGGTCGATTCACTATTCGACTTCGTAGGCCGTCACGGGGTAGACCGTAACGTCGCCGATCTCTTCAAAGACCACAAAGATCAAGCGTCCGTCAGGGGTATAGCCCGTCGCGACCGGCCGGCCTGAACTGCGGCTGGTAGTCGTTTCTAACGGATTGTAGATCACCGCTTCCACATCTTCCGGGGTCAAGCCGTGGTCGGCGATATGATCGACATTGCCGCGGGCTCATAATTCCAGATGACCTCGTACCACGGCATACGGACTTCTCTCGCTTCGCCTTGACCAAAATGTCCACACCTCATTCTAACCAGTGCGCGGCTTCACTGCTCGGCCGGTGGTTCCGCCCCATTTCAGCGCCCGGAGCGCGGCGACGGGTTGGTTGAACCGGGTCGGCGTCCTCTGCAGAGCCGCTCGAATTGTCGCCGGATTGAGTCAGCTCAGCAGCATCTGCAAATCGTCGGCCGTCAGACCACCGATCAGACTGTTATCGGCCGAAAGGATGGCGTCGGCCAGGTGGCGCTTTTCGCCCTGAAGCTGGAGAATCTTTTCTTCCACGGTGTCGCGGGCGATGAGCCGATAGGCGAACACGCGGCGCGTCTGGCCGATGCGGTGCGCGCGATCGACCGCTTGGGCTTCGACCGCCGGGTTCCACCAGGGGTCGAGGATAAACACGTAGTCGGCCGCCGTCAGGTTCAGACCCAGTCCGCCCGCCTTCAGGCTGATCAAAAAGAGCGGGCAATCGGGGTCGGTCTGAAAACGGTCGACGCGCTGTTGGCGGTCGCGCGTTTGACCGTCGAGATATTCATAGACGACCTTGCTCTTGTCGAGCCGCTTGCGGACGAGCGCCAAGAGGCTGGTGAACTGCGAGAAGACGAGCGCCTTGTGGCCCCCCTCGAAGACTTCCTCGAGTTGCTCCAGCAGCGTTTCGAGCTTGGCGCTCGGTTCGCTGGCCTTCGACTTGTCGAGCAGGCCCGGATGGCAGGCGGCCTGCCGCAGGCGCAACAGGGCTTCGAGCACGTGGATTTTTGCTTTGTTCATCCCTTCCTTCGCGATCCGCTTGTTCAGCGCGTCGCGGTAGTGGTTTCGCAGCTCGTCGTAGAGCTTGCGCTGCGGAGCGTCGAGCTCGCAATAAAGCGTCTGTTCGGTCTTCTCCGGCAAGTCGCCGAGCACCTGCTCTTTCGTCCGCCGCAGAATGAACGGACGCAGGGCCTTGGCCAACAAGCGGACGCCCTCGGCGTCGGTGCCGGCGGCTTTCGACGAGAGCATTTTCAGGCTGTTGGAGCGTCCCAGCATGCCGGGGTTGAGAAACTCGAAAATCGACCACAATTCGCCAAGGTGGTTTTCGACCGGCGTGCCCGTCATGGCCAGCCGGTGCCGCGACTGAATCAGGCGACAAGCCTTGGCCGCCTGCGAAGCCGCGTTTTTGATGGCCTGGGCTTCGTCCAGGATGGCGTACTCGAACGGAACGTCTTTCAGGTGCCCGGCGTCGCGGCGCAACGTTCCATAGGTAGTCACGATCAGGTCATACTGGTCGAACTGCTCGCGCGCCTCTCCGCGGTCCAGGCCGGTGTAATCGAGCACCTTCAACTGGGGCGCGAAACGCCGCGCCTCTTCCGCCCAGTTTCGCACGAGGCTGCGCGGAACGACCACCAGCGCGGGCTTGTGGTCGCCGTTGTTGGCCGACCGATTGCGGCGCTCGACCAGCATCGCCAACACCTGAATCGTCTTGCCCAGGCCCATATCGTCGGCCAGACAGCCACCAAAGCCGAACTCTTCCAAGAACAGCAGCCAGCCCAGGCCGTCGCGCTGATAAGGCCGCAGCACGCCGGAAAAGCCGGCCGGTTCTTCGTGCGACCGCACGCCCTCGAACGACCGCAGCCGTTGGCGGACGCGCTCGAACGCCGCATCGACGTTCACTTCGGGCTGGGCCGAAAGCCAGGCGTCGAGCAACAGCGCCTGCGACGGCTTGAACCGCAGCTTGTCGCCCTCGGCCTCGCCCATTTGGGCCAACGGAGCATAACGCGTCAGCCAATCCGAGGGCAGCATGCCGCGGCTGCCGTCGTCGAGCGTCACAAAATCTTCGCCGCGGCGGAGCGCTTCCAGCAGCTTCGGCAGGCCGATCTGCTCGCCGTCGTAGTCGACGTGGCCGTCGAGCTCGAACCAATCGACGCCCGACGCCAGGCTGATGTGCGTCGTTCCCGGATGGCGGATGCGGTGCCCCTCGGCCTCCACGTGCCAGCCCGCCTGGTTCAAGGCCAGCACGAGCGGCGCGAAGTCCTTCCGGGCCACCTTGAAGCTGCCATGATACGTTTCCGATCCGACGGTCGGCGTGGCGCCCAACCGCTGCAGCTCGGCGCGGGCCGCGGTTTCTTTCGCTTCGTCGCGATGCACGATGCGCCGCCCGCCGGCATCGCACACGGCCCGCCGATCATCCGTGCTGTCGAGCAACAGACCGGCGTAGTCGAACCGCAGCTTGCCGATCAGCCAGGTCATCGCGCCGAGCCTGACCGGCCCGATCATCACCTGCGGCTGAGGCTCGCTGCGGACTTGTTCCCATTGCATATCGTCGGGCAGGTCGATCGCGGGCAGCTCGGGAGTCTGCCAAATGTCTTCGATGAACTGGTCTTCGTGGGCGACGGGAACCACGATCTCGCGCAGCCGCTGGGCCGCATTCACGGCGTCTTCCGTCGCCGCCGCATCGAGCCGGGCAATCCGGTCGTTGAACAACACGCAGCCCGACAGGGCCCGCACCACCTGCGACAACTCGGCCTCCTCGCCGTCGCGATAGAGTTTTGGCAGCAGTTTGCGGCTGTCTTGCTGTGGCGTGGAAAGCGCCAGCTTCAGTTTCCACGGCGGCCCGTTGTCCCACTCCAGCGGCCGCGGCTCCTCGTGTCGCGGGTCGAATCCGGGCACCCAACCAAATCTGCCCGTGGCCGCCAGGCGCGGCAGCAGCACGCCGTACGCCGACGGAGCAATTTCGCAGTAGGAGCTTTTTTGCGACGAACGATAACCGTAGCGCCAGCCCCCGTAATACCCGTTATCGTCGCTGCTCGACTTGCTTCCCAAGAGCAGGGCCAGCATTTCCTGATCGACCGGGTCGGCGAGATTGGGAATATCGTCGGCGTCCAGCTTCCAGCCGTTGGAGACGCCCAATTCGCCGCTGCGTTTGACCGTGCGTTTGATAAACTCGATCTTCAACCGGCTGGCGCTGTGCTGCTCCATCAGGTTGATGCGATAGAACAAGCGCAGTTGCGACCGCGGCTTCGACTCGGCGCCGCTGCGTCGCTCCGATCGCGCGCTCGATCGCAGCACCATGGCCAGTTCTTTGAGCGCTTTGCGCCAGGGCGCGTGTTGCCGCGCCGGCGGCATTGCGGAACGGCCCGCCGCGGCCGGCGGTTGAAGTGCCGCATAGGCGACCACATTTTCCAGAGACACGGGCTTCGGACCCGTCGAGGGGGCATCATACTCTTCGCCCGCGGGCAGCACCGACAAATCGCCATTGCCGGGAAAGTTGAGCACGTGGGGATTGGCATCAGCGGCCTGGATCACGGCGGCCACGTGCTTGCAGAGAAAACCTTCGGCGCCGCGCGGACAAGTGCAGGCAGCCTCGACCAACCCCTCGCGCGGCGCCCACTCCAGCTCGACTTCGTAGCGGGTTCCTTCCTCGCCGAGAACGTCGGCCGAGAGCCCGGTGGCATCGACATTGAGGACCGTTACTCTGCGGCGATGGTGGTAAACCTCGCCCGAGGCCCAAGCCGTTTTCGAGAACGACGCCTTGCAACGCTCGGACAGCGTTCGCATTCCTTGCACGACCAACGTTCGCTCCGTCATTCAGGATCCAAAAGTCTTGTGGGTCTCGTAAGACCATAATCTACGGCAAGTGCGTAGGGTGGGACAAGTGAGATTGTGCCCTGAACGGGAACGGAGGCGTTAGGCGATGGGCGTTAGGCTTTGGGCGCGGTCCTCGAATGATGCCCTAACGCCCAACGCCTATTGCCTAACGCCTTGAACACGGTGGGCCGGCGCTCGCAAGCTCGCTGGTCCCACCCTACAAGCACCACCTGTCCCCGGAGCGTGGAAACTGATAGAAAACAGGCGGTGACGCATGACGGCAATCCTCGGCATCTCGGCTTTCTATCACGACTCCGCGGCCGCGGTTCTCGTCGATGGCCAGCTCGTGGCCGCCGCCCAGGAAGAGCGCTTCACGCGCCGCAAGCACGACGCGGCCTTCCCGGCCGAGGCCACTCGGTTCTGTCTGCGGCAGGCCGGCCTGACGCCCGACGATCTCGATTACGTGGTCTTTTACGAAAAGCCGCTGGTCAAGTTCGAGCGGCTGCTCGAAACCTATCTGGCCTACGCTCCGGCAGGGCTGCGCAGCTTTCGCATGGCCATGTCGGTGTGGCTCAAGGAAAAGTTGTTCCTGCGTCGCTCGATCCGCAACGGCATCGGCGGTCGGATCCGCGCGCCGCTGGTGTTTCTCGATCATCATGAGAGCCACGCGGCCAGCGCGTTCTTTCCCAGTCCCTTCGACGAAGCGGCCATCCTCACGCTCGACGGCGTCGGCGAATGGACGACGACCGCCTGCGGCGTGGGCCGCGGCAACCGCGTCGAGCTGACCCGGCAGCTTAAGTTCCCGCACTCGCTCGGCCTGCTCTATTCGGCGTTTACCTTTTACTGCGGCTTCAAGGTCAACAGCGGCGAATACAAGCTGATGGGACTGGCGCCCTACGGTCAGCCCGTTTACGCCGACGCGATTTACAAGCACCTGATCGACCTCAAGCCGGACGGCACGTTCCGCCTCGACATGCGGTACTTCAACTATTGCCAGGGCCTGACGATGACTAGCCGCCGCTTCGCGCGGTTGTTTGGCGGCCCGCCCCGCGCCCCCGAATCGACCTTGCAGCAGCGGCATTGCGACCTGGCGGCCAGCATTCAGAGCGTCACTGAAGAGGTGCTGCGGCGGCTCGGCCGCGACCTGCACGCGCGCACCGGGCAAAAACGCCTGGTGCTGGCCGGCGGCGTCGCGCTCAACTGCGTCGCCAACGGGCGGCTGTTGCGCGAAGGCCCGTTTGAGCAACTTTGGATCCAGCCTGCGGCGGGCGATGCGGGCGGCGCGCTCGGCTCGGCCCTCTTCGTCTGGCACCAACTGCTGGGCAAACCGCGGCAGGCCGATCCGCGCGACTCGCAACAAGGAAGCTTGCTCGGCCCGCGGTTCGGCAACGACGACATCGGGCCGGTGCTTGCTCAGGCCGGCGGTGCCGCCCAGCGGTTCGACGACGAGGGCGAGCTGATCGAGCACGTCGCCGCTCTGTTGGCGGAAGAAAAAGTGGTCGGCTGGTTTCAAGGGCGGATGGAGTTCGGCCCACGTGCCTTGGGGGCGCGGAGCATTTTGGGCGATCCCCGGTCGGCGAAGATGCAGTCGGTCATGAACCTGAAAATCAAGTTCCGCGAAAGTTTCCGGCCGTTCGCGCCATGCGTGCTGGCCGAGCACGCCGACGACTGGTTCGCCCTCCACGGGCACGAGAGCCCTTACATGCTGCTGGTGGCGCCGGTGCGCGAGCAGCAGCGCACCCCGCTGGCCGCCGATGAACGCGAGGTCATGCGTCATGACGCCGATCTCTGCCGCCGCGTGAATATCGTCCGCTCGACCGTGCCGGCCGTGACCCACGTCGATGATAGCGCCCGCGTGCAAACCGTCAGTGCTGACCGCAACCCGCGATTGCACCGTTTGCTGCGGCGGTTTTATGAGTTGACGGGCTGCCCGGTGCTGGTGAACACGAGTTTCAACGTGCGCGGCGAGCCGATTGTTTGCACGCCCGATGAGGCGTACCGCTGTTTCTTGGCCACCGACATGGACGCGTTGGCCCTGGAAGATTTTGTAATTCACAAGGCGGCGCTGACGGACCAAATCACCGCCGAGGGGCGCGAAGGCTATCTGGCCCAGTTCCAGCTCGATTGACATGCACTGGTCTGACATCAACTTTCATCCGACCGTGAAGACGCTGCGGCAATTTGCCGGGCTGTGGATCATGTGTCTGTCGTCGCTGGCCGCTTGGCAATGGTTTGCTCGCAGTCGGACCGGAGCGGCGGCGGTGCTCGTCGCCTTGGCGGCGACGGTGGGCGCTTTGGGGCTAGCCCGGCCGACGGCAATCCGCTGGTTGTTTGTGGGTTTGACGCTGGCGACCTTTCCCATCGGCTGGTTGGTGTCTTGGCTGCTCTTCGGCGGACTATACTATGGAGTATTCACTCCGCTGGCGTTGTGTTTCCGGTTGATCGGCCGCGATGCGCTGAGTCGCCGGCTCGATGCCGACGCGGAGAGCTACTGGACGGAGAAGCCGCCGGCACCCGATGTGCGACGTTATTTTCGGCAGTTTTAGGATGTAGGGTGGGACCACGACAACCGGGGAATCCTCTGATGAGCGACAACGATTTCGAGAAAGCGGCCCAGCAGGAATCGCAGGTCAGCCTGGCGCGGGAGTTGTGGGAGTTTTTCCGCGACAACGCCGCATGGTGGCTGGCGCCGATTGTGGCCCTGCTGCTGGTGCTTGGCGCGATCGCAGTGCTCTCGGGCACGGCCGCGGCTCCGTTCATCTATACGCTGTTTTAGGTGGATGAGGGATCATGCCGGAATCGGCCATCAATCGCCGTGGGGCCGTGGCCGTGATCCGTGACGGCGACAAATTGCTCGTCATTCGTCGCGCGCAGCAAGTCGTCGCCCCCGGTGCTTACTGCTTTCCCGGTGGCGGCATTGAGCCGGGCGAGTCGGAAGAGGAAGCACTGATTCGGGAGTTGGTCGAAGAGTTGCACGTCGAGGTGCGCCCGCACCGCCGGCTCTGGTCGTCGGTCACGCCTTGGAAGGTGGAACTTGTCTGGTGGTTGGCGTGTTTGCCGCCGGGGTCAATGCCCGTCCCCGCGCCGGCCGAGGTCGAGTCGTTCCACTGGCACACGATCGACGAAATCGGCGAGTTGCCCGAACTGCTGGAGAGCAATCGCCAGTTTCTGGCCGCATTGGCCCGCGGAGAGTTCTCGCTGGAACCATAGTGCTAGAAGCCCACTTGCCGCAGGAAGTCGATCACGGACTTGGCGTGAAAGGTCACGCGATGCACTTCGCCGCCTACTTTCGATTGCCCAACCCACGAGTTCTTTTTCAACCAATCGGCGTAGGTGGCGAGCACGGCCCGCAGCCTCTCCGCTTCTTCCTGACTGGCACACTCGAACGTGTAACTTTCGCCCTTGCGCGTCTGGCGCATGCCCAACAGTTCATTCGACGCACTGCGACCAGCCGCTTGCAGCGCGCCGTCGAACGCGAACGACAAGTCGGCGGATTCGCCGGCGGCGACCGCCCGCGGATCAGGCGCGGGCGAGGGGTCTGATAGCGGTCCCTGCTCGTTCGACGCTTGAGGCTGGGATTCCGGCGTTGTTTCCTCGGGCTTGGCGACTGCTTCTTCGACCGCCGGCTGTTTTGCCGGTCTGGCGGTCGGCTGCGGATACTGAGGTTTGGCTGGGCCTTTCACTTTGAGTTTCTCGACGATTCTCTTGACGCCTTCCACGGTGCGAATGGCCTGTACGGCGGCGTCGCGTTGATGAACGAACTGCACGGTGCCCGACAACGTCACCTCGCCGTTACGCGTCTGCACCTGAATATGGCACGGCGACCGCAAGCCGCGCCCGGCAAGCTGCCGGGTGACGTTTCTCGAGATCGTGACATCGCTGACGGACATTGGGCGTTCCTATCGTAGGCTATCCTTCATCGTAGTGTGGCGACGGGCAAAAGGCCAGCGATGATTCGGGTCCTTGAGCGTCTTGCGCGGCAACCGATTGTTTATCGCCTCGCGAAGTGATACAATGCGATGCGAAGACCGGCACTGACGGTGGTTCCGTCAAACAATTGCTTTTCGTCGAGCGGCGCCCTTCGGCTCGTGAAGGGGCCGGTTTCTTGGCCGCGATTTGATGCTACCAGCGACTCTGTGAGGACAGCCAATGACTAGCGCCGAGACAAAGGTGATGGAGATTTTTCGCTTTTATGGCGTATTGCCCTATCAAATGCTCTGCCTGAACGGGAAGGTCCAGCAGGAGATGCAAGTTCCGCTCGATGGCCTGATCCAAAAGGGCTTCGTCGTCCGCGAGGGCCGACACGATGCCTTTCACTTGACGCAGATCGGCTACGAAGCGGTGAATCAGGCTGGCGGGGCGGGCTGATCAGATCGTATTGTACGCTCGCAGTCTCCCGGCGGTCATCTCGCGGGTGAACTTGTAGAAGTGCCAGTGCGTCACGCAGCGATTCATGAACTGGGCGAAGCCGATGATGTCTCGGCGGTGCCTCAGGTTCCGGGTGAAGAAATACTTGGCATACACTCGTCCGATCGAGAACAATGACCCGTCCCACGCCAGGGCCCAAAACAGCGACCACAGCATGTACAGGCCATAAGCCAGGGTCGGTACGCGCCTTCCCTCGCCGGCCCGGCGGCAAATGTCGGCACGGCGTTGCAAATACTCCGGCGACTCGTAGACCTTGAAGTAGCGATCGAGGTAGGCCTCCGGCGAATAGAGCCGCTTGACCAGGTCCCAGAAGCCTTGGCGCAGCTCCTCCCGCGTCATCTGCTGGGGAACGAAATTACAGCTTGGGTCTTCCTCGACCAGGCGGCCGTCGCGCTTCAGCCGCTCATAAAGGGGCGTCTTCGGGATCGCTTGCAGCATCCCCACCATCGCCAGGGTGATACCGTTTTCCTGGATGAATTGGAACTGGTCGTCGAAGATGCCTTTGTCATCGCTGTCGAAGCCGACGATGAACCCGCCGTTGACGTCCAACCCCGCGTTTTGAATCCGCGAGAGCTTGGCCCCAAGAGAATCACCCCGCGTGTTCTGAAACTTCTTGGTCTCCTTCAGCGACTCCATCCGCGGCGTTTCGATGCCGATAAAAACGCTGCGGAAGTTGGCCTGGTACATCAATTCCAACAGCTCCGCATCGTCGGCCAGGTCGATGCTGGCCTCGGTCGTCAGGCGGAGGGGATATTTGTGCTGCTCCATCCAGGGGACGAGTTTCTCCAGCAGCGCCTTGGCCTTCTTCTTGTTTCCGATGAAATTATCGTCGACGATGAACGCGGAGTGAAAACCTGCCCGCCGCATGTCGTCCAGTTCGGCCAGGAGCTGGTCCGGATCTTTGACCCGCGGCCGGCGCCCGTAGATGATGATGATGTCGCAGAATTCGCATTGAAAGGGGCAGCCGCGTGAATACTGCAGGGCCCCGCAGGCATAACGGTCGACTTTGAGCAGGTCGAAACGCGGCCGGGGTGCTTGCAACATGTCCGTCGGCGCGGACTGCTGGTAACGCTTGTCGGTCGATTTTCCACGGGCGAAGTCATCCAGGAACTTGGGCCAGGTGGTCTCCGCCTCGCCGACGAACACGGCGTCGCACAGGCCCTCGAAGAATTCTTCCTGCACGGAAACAAACGGGCCGCCCACCACGGTGAAGACATCCAGCTCGAGCAGCCGGCAAAGGATCTGCCGCATCCGCAGCTTTTGGACGTTCATGCCCGTCACGCCGACAATGTCGAAGGTTTGCAAGAACTCCCAGTCGATCTGCTCGACGTTCTCGTCCAGCACGTAGACCTGATGGTCGCCGCACAGCCCGGCCACGGCGGAAAGCGAGCCGGGGATCATCGTGCTGCGTTTGTCGCCCGGATAGAGCGGCAGAGCGAACTCGAAGCCCCAGTACGAAGGCTCGAAGCGTGGATTGATGAGGCAGATCGATAGCGTCTTTGCGGGCTGGTTCGCGGCCGCATCATGATCGGCAGCCAGCTCGACGTCGGTGGTCATCGTGGGTGTGGACACGGTTTGCCGGCCAGGCATTGAGGTCGGGGAGACGGTCGTCATCGCGGTAGGATACGCGAGATGGCGCAAAGCGAGAAGATCAATCGTCCTGGAGCATGCTGCAACCTGAATACGGCGGTCGGGCGCCGCTTGTGGCGAGGAATTATCCCCGACCGGGACCCGCGTCAACTTGTCGCACCTGGTACCGCCGCTACGACGAAATGTCGCGACTGTCGCTCGCGTCACCGTTGGCAGGCATGCACATTCGTCGCAAAGGCATCATTTTGACCGTATAGCTTCTGCGGTCCACTACAATGGCGCATGGATTGCTGTTTCCTCCCTGCGTGTCGACGGGAGACACCTCAACAGCCGGTTCGCGAACACCATTTTCGGTTTCGGAAGGCATCGTGCAAGGAAAATTGCAGCCGCTGATATGCATTGCCCGATAACGTCAAACACCGGCGGGCACGGTGGGGCCATCGTTTTCGAGGCGACTCCGTATTCGTGAGCGATCCCTCCTCTTTCACGGGGCCACGCGTGCTTGTCGTCGAAGACCACGCGGACACGGCGGATTTGCTGTCGCGGTACGCGCGTTTACTGACGTGCGATGTTCGCACTGCCTCGTCCGGGCAGCAGGCTCTGAGCACGGCGTTGGAATTCTTGCCCCAGATCGTGCTGATGGACATTGGCCTGCCTGACATGGATGGCTGGGAGCTCGCCCGATGCTTGCGCGAGTGCTTGGAACCAGTCCATCCCGTGCTCATTGCCATCACGGCGTTTCACAGCCAGGAGGACCGAATTCGATCGCTGCAAGCCGGCATTGATTACCACCTGAACAAGCCCGAGTTTCGCGAAGATTTGATGCGGATTCTCTTGCAACTTGTGGGCCGCTGTTGAGAGACGCCGCCCGTCAATCGGCACGGCCAACCGTCGTCGCCGGTGGAGTGTAACTTACGCGGCGCATCGGCTGCGGCAGGTGTTCCAAAGCATCTCGAGGCGGTGCCGCGTGGCTTCGATGGAAACCGAACCGCTCGCGCACGCGGCCCGCGAGGCGGCCGCTTCCGTAAAACACTCGACCATCGCCGGCAACCCCTCTCGTCGGTGCTCGAACATGAACTCAAGCAGTGCCGTTTGAAATCTCGGGCAGCGGGCCGCCTCACATAAGGATCCGTCCACAGCGCGCCAGAGTTCGAGCAACTGCAGAAACTCTGGCAGGAGTTGTTCTCGCCAGGCGCGGTGAATGATCCGATAGCAACACAGATCGCTGCCGTCGGACTCGAACGAGGGCGCCGTGGGGTAGCTGAAACGGCCCCCGTCGAGCAGCATTGCGATCTCCGCGCCGCGTGGGATGCCAGCCATCAGCGCCGCGTGCAATTCACGCCAACCAGCCGCTGAGCGCCGAGCAGGTCTTCGGTCGGGGGAGGAATTCCGCTTGTGATCGCGCATGCCAGCGCCTCCTGGGGCAGTCAACCGCAGCGTATTTGCACTCTCAACCTGAGCTAAGCAAGCGGCGCGCCACGACACCACAGGGTGGCACCGGCAAGTGCCCAGGCAAACTAGGCTGGCTTTCGCGGCGATCGTCTGGAATCGGAGCGGCTTTTTGACGCAGGTGGAACTGTCGCAGTGCGACAAACTGTCGCAGTGTGCGGTCATCGGCGTGGGTGCCACGGCACGTGTACCATCTGCGCCTCCTCCGATTTCAGCGGTATGCTGACGACGAGCCTGGCAGGGCGGTGCGATTTGGTGATGAACATCGCCAACGTGGAGGCTTGGCCGCTGCCGGGCGGTTCCACCAGCAGGGCGTCGGCCGCGCCTCGCTCTTCCATCTCAGCCCATATCCGCGACAATGCCTGGCTCGACAGCCGACCGTGGTATGCCACCGCCATCGACTGCTGATTTCGAATCACGGCCAGTGCTCTTTCGTTTCGCAGCCGCAGCTCGACTTGCGTCGTCCGTTCTTCGGGTGTGAGCGGGCCGTTGACCTTTTTGCAAACCGCTTCACATAACGTGGTCAGATCGCCATCGAGCTCCTTGCTGGCAACTAAGACCAGTCTTGCACTCGTGAAACCCGCTTCGAATTCGTACACTGTGCCGTCGGTCGGCAGCTCAACCGGCTGATCGCGTCTTGCCAGCCGCGGCGAGTTCTTATCACTTGGCAGCAGACACCGGCGGCACCCCCGCTCGTCTTCGAAAAAGACATAGATGTAGGCGTCACTGAACGGCTGAATCAGCACCCGAATCTGATCGCCCGGTTGAAAGCGATGTTTTTCCGGGTCGACCGCTCGATCGAGTCCGGACTTTCGCAACTGCACGGCATATTCGATCGCAATCTCGTGTACGTGGGACGAATCACCGAGCGGCTGATTCTGTTCGACTGCGGCATTACGTTGCGTGGTCAAGCGGCGCAGCACATCGCGGAACGCCGGCTCGACGCCGCCGACCTCGCTCGACAACGAAAACGCTGCCAGCGCCCAACAACCGACCACCGAGATGCGGTTCATCCCTGGACCCTTCAAGCAATCTGCGTGCCGAAGGCGACGGATTCGCTCATAGTTCGCAGTTTCAAATGTTATACTTCACGCGGCTGGAAATGAGACATCTTCAGCGCATAGGGTGGACCAGCGAGCTTGCGAGCGCCGGCCCACCAGCGTCGTTGATGGTGGGCCGGCGTTCGCTAAAGCGAGCTTGTCCCACCCTACACGTTTTGGGTCAACGATGGCCGCGTGAAGTATAAGCATTCTTTAGCCGTTTTCCGGCTCGGCCGAGTTTCCAGCCACGCCCCAAACCTTCAGCTTGCGTTGCAGCGTGCGCACGGAGATACCGAGCGCCTCGGCGGCGTGCGTGCGGTTGCCGCCACAGCGCTCGAGTACCGATAGGATCACCGTCCGCTCCATGTCTCGCAAACTGCTCGCGCTCGCGCAAGCAATGGCCTTTGCCAACAGGCAAGAATTGCCGCTGAGGTATGCCGGCAGGTCGCCCAGTGACAGCGTCTCGCCGGACGACATGACCACCATTTTGTCGATCGCATTGCGCAACTGTCGAACGTTGCCCGGCCAGTCGTAGGCCAGCATGAACTCGGTCAGTTCGGGCGACATGGTGGGCGACGGCCGCTGATACCTTTCACGGGCGTCGGTCAGAAAGGCCTCGATCAGCAACCGAATGTCGTCGCGTCGGTCGCGCAGCGGCGGCAATTCGATGGTCAACACGCCGTGATGACGCAATACTGGTCCATGCGCAGCAAGCGCGCCAGCGCGTCGCGCTCGCCCTGCTCGTCTTCCACGACAAGAACACGGCTTTTTGCCGTCATTGAAGAACCTCCTGTTCGACCGGCGCCGGCACTTCGGGGAGACGGACGACAAAACGGCCTCCCCACTCGCGGGCCGCGTCGTAGACGACCCCTCGACGAGATCGCGTTCGATATTGCGCACGGTCCGCTCGGCATGCGATTGCACCTCGGCGATTTCGGCGTGCAGCAGCGATTCGCGGTCGCGACGCAGGTCGCGCACCGCGCCCCATGCGCCGAGCACGACAATACAAGTCAGGGCCACGGCCATGCAGATGAAAGTGGCGATGCTATAGTTGCGTAGCAACCGTCTTCCGCTGCTGGCCCTACCAGAGTTTTCCATCTGACCGACTTGCACGTCCCTCTTTAGCGTGGCTGCGGTGCGTGAATGACTGCGATTTTATACTTCACGCGGCCGAGAATGAGACGTTCTGCCGAGAGGAAAAGCCGTGGCTGGGGCAGAGCTTGGCCAGGTCGCGGTTGGCGCCCGTCAACAGTCTGGCGGCCAAGCGATGCCCCGGTGCGTCCAACCGGGGCATCGCCTGGCCGCCGAGATGAACGAAGTGCCAGCCTCGGCGTGGCCAGTCTCTGCCCCAGCCACCGCCGATGTCTTATTCTCGGCCGCGCGAAGTATAGCGTTATTCGGTTCCGGGCTCTACCCAAGCATGGGCTGCGGCGCTGCTTGCTCCGACCGCAGCCTGCCGCCACGCGGTGCGACAACGTGTCGCAGTCGGCGTCGTCCATGCGGCGAATTGCCGCACTTTTGTCGTGCTCTTAAGCGAGCCGCGCGCAGCTTTTTTCGCGTCTTCCCCGCTCGGCTAGCTAGTGCTCTGTCATTCGTCCGTTCACGGATGGATGGCAGGCGGTGGCGGGGGCATCGCTTGGCCGCACAGCGTATTCCTCAAACCGGGCCGGATCTGGCCAAGCTCTGCCCCAGCCACCGCGGGGCATCCATCGATTGACTACTGACAGAGCATAAGCACAGGCGCCGCTAAAACGCGCGTCACTGGCATGACGCCGAAGGGAGGCATCTATCGACTGGTTCTCGGATATGAGGATGAATCCCTGGCCCGCGCCTGCCTGGAATCGGCGATGAGCATCTGTCTGGCGGCCGCGGCGGGCAAAGAATTCAATGTGCCAGGCGAGATGCTCCGCCTCCGCGAATTGGGCTATGAGACGCGACTTGGTCCCAGCACTCGCTCGATGGTCGAGGCCGCGAAGAAGCGAGGCATTCCCGCCATCCGACTGAGCGAGGGAAACCTGGTGCAGTTGGGGTTTGGCGCACGGCAACGGCGCATTCTGGCCGCCGAAACCGACCGCACCAGTGCCGTCGGCGAAACGGTCGCCCAAGACAAAGAGTTGACTCGGTCGTTGCTGCGCAAGATCGGAGTGCCGGTTTCCGCGGGGCAATCGCCGACGTCCGCGTCGCACGCCTGGGAGATTGCTTGCGAGATCGGACTGCCGGTAGTGGTCAAGCCGCGCTACGGCAGTCACGGACGGGGTGTGGCTACCAACCTTTCGACCCGAGCTCAAATTGCCGCCGCTTGCGAAGCCATTCGACGAGAGGGTTCGGAGATCGTCGTTGAGCGATTCATTCCGGGTGCCGATCACCGGTTGTTGGTCGTGGGGAACCGACTCGTGGCCGCCGCGATCCACCGGGGGTTGTCGGAGACGGCTTTCATACGCTGGCAGAGTTGGTCGAAGCCGTTAATGCCGACCCGCGGCGAAGTGCAGGCCACGGAGCATCGCTCACCAAGCTGGTGCTGGACGCCATCGCCCTGGAGACGCTCGCCGAGCAAGGGTTTTTGCCGGAAACGGTGCCGCCGAAAGGCGCGCGCGTGCTGATTCGGCGCAATGGCAACTTGAGCACCGGTGGCACTGCCACTGACGTTACCGACGTCGTCCACCCTCAGGTCGCCGCCCGCGCGGTCGAAGCCGCGCGAATGGTGGGACTCGACGTAGCGGGAATTGACGTGCTGGCACAGGACATCGGCAGACCGCTGGAAGAACAGGGCGGCGCCGTGATTGAGGTCAACGCCGGCCCCGGTCTTCGCATGCACTTGCATCCGTCGCAGGGACAGCCGCGGCCGGTCGGCGAGGCGATCGTCGACCTGATGTTCGCCCCCGGCGAGACCGGACGGATTCCCATCGTCGCCGTGGCTGGCGGCGGTGGCCATCGCACGACAAGCCGGCTGGTGGCGCATATCCTCGAAGGAACGGGCAGTTCGGTGGGCCTGGCGGACGCGGACGGATTGATCATCGCCGGACGCCGCATCGAGAGCGACGCTTGGAATAACCAGCCGATCGGGAAGCAGAGCGTGTCGAGTTTTTCGCTGGGCCTGATGGGCTCGGTGCCGATCTTCAATCGCAACCAGGGGGAAATTTGCCGCGCCGAGACGAACGTCGCGCAGACGCGGGCCGCTTTGGCGGCCATAGAACGCGAGGCGGTGGCCGAAGTCGAAGATGCCCTGGTGGAATACCACGCCAGCCGGGAAGCCGTCGAGCGGATCGAGAACGCGATTCTACCCGCTTCCGAACGCCTCCGCACGATCGCTTACCAGAAGCACCAGGCTGGCCGCAGCGGCACCGTCGAGTACGCGCGAGCGCAACGAAGTCGTCCGCCAGTATCGCGATACGCTCATTCGGCACCGGCGGAGTATGCTGCAACTGAACACGGCGGTCGGGCGCCGCTTGTTGCCATAGGTCAGGCTTGCCAAGGCCGGCGGCGCCGATTAACCTCGCGATATCCAGCCGTCCAACCCGCACTCGCCCAGGTATCGCCATGTCGTTCTCTCGCCGCAACTTCGTCAAAGGTTCCGTCGCCGCCGGCGTCGCACTGTCGGCCCCCAATCTGCTGCTGGCCTCGAAGGCCGAAAGGCGGTATCGCACCGCCCTGATCGGCAGCGGTTGGTGGGGAACGAACATCCTCCGCGAAGCGATTTGGAGCAACCAGTGCCAGATCGTGGCACTCGGCGACGTCGACGACAACCAGCTCAAGACGTGCCAAGAAGACATCGCGAAGCACACCGGCGACCAGCCGAAAACCTACAAAGATTTTCGCGAGCTGCTCGACCGGGAAAAGCCGGAAATCGTGATCGTCGCCACGCCCGACCATTGGCATCCGCTGATCATGATTGCCGCCGTCAAGTCGGGCGCTCATGTGTACGTCGAAAAGCCGGTCGGCCATACCGTGCGCGAAGGCCGGGCCATGATCCAAGCCGCCCGCGACAACGGCCGCATCGTGCAGGTCGGCACCCACCGCCGCGTGTCGCCGCACAACATGTCGGGCATGAAGTTCTTGAAAGACGGCAACGCCGGCAAGATCGGCATGGTGCGGGCCTTCGTGCATTACTACGGCGGGCCGGGCGAGCCGGTGCCCGACAGCGAGCCGCCCGCCGGACTCGATTGGGATATGTGGTGCGGCCCCGCGCCCTTGGTGCCGTACAACAAGGCGATGCATCCCAAGGGCTTTCGCCAGTTTCTCGACTACGCCAACGGGCAGTTGGGCGATTGGGGCATTCATTGGATGGACCAGATTCTGTGGTGGACTGAAGAGAAGTGGCCGCGGCGCGTGTTCTCGACCGGCGGCCGGCCGATCAAGCGCGACAACACCACCGCTCCCGACACCCAGGTAGCCAGCTTCGAGTTCGAGTCGTTCACGGCCGTCTGGGAGCACCGGCAGTACGCCGGCAACGACGCCGAGAAGCACAACATCGGCTGCTATTTCTACGGCACCAAGGGCACCTTTCACATGGGCTGGGAAGACGGCTGGACTTTTTACCCGGTCGGCAACGGCCAGCCGATTCACGAGGAGCCGAAGCTGAACTTGCCCGACAAGCAGAACATCAAAGAGTTGTTCGCCAACTTTCTCGGCTCGATCAAGAGCGGCAAGCCGCCCGTGTGCGACATCGAGATCGGCCACCGGTCGACGAACATGAGCCTGCTGGCCATGCTGTCGCTGAAACTGGGCCGCAGCATCAAGTGGGACGGCGACAAGGAAACGATCGTGGGCGACGCCGACGCGAACCAGCTCTTGAGCCGCGTTTATCGCAGTCCGTGGGAATATCCCCGCGTGTGAATCTGTTCCACTCGCCGATTTCGGGGCTTGGTCTGCGCACGCAAGCGACACGCGTGTCGCGTCGGCGCGGCGCCGACAAGCGAACCGCACAGGGATTGAGCGTCGAGACGCCCGCGCACTACAGGCCCCCCGTGCTTAGCAAAAGCGACGCGCGCGGCGCTTTTGTTTTGTGCCGTTACGGAAGTCCGGGATCAAAACGAGTCCCAGATGCTAAACAAAAGCGACACGCGCGTGTCGCTTTTGTTTTGCGCGCCGTGTTCCGCGTGACAGCGTACGCTGGGCACCTGTATCTCCTTAAAGCATTTAACCGTAAAGGTTTACAGTGGAACGCACGCGGACTCCGCGCCGCGGCGCGGATCCTCCCAGCCGTCTTGACATCTCAGACACCCAGAACGATAATTAGCTAGTTGTCTAATTATCTAACAACGCCGGAATACCGTGAGCAACGACATCTTCAAAGCGCTGGCCGACCCCACGCGTCGCGAGATTCTGCGTTTGCTTGGGCAGGGAGAGCAGAGCGCGGGCGAACTCGCCGAGCGGTTCGATATGACCAAGCCCTCGATGTCGCACCATTTTTCGGTGCTCAAACAGGCCGACCTGATTCGCAGCCGGCGCGACGGCCAGCAGATTTTCTACTCGCTCAATACGACCGTGCTTGAGGACGTGCTCACTTGGTTGTGGGACGTTTTCGGCCGTGACGGCGAGCCAGCAAAACGGAGTAAATCGTCATGACGCGCATCTATTTGTGGTTCTCCATCGGGCTGACGTTGGCCGCCTGGGCTGCCGCGTTGATTGCCTATCCCTCGCTCCCCCAGCAGGTGCCCACGCACTGGAACATCCGCGGCCAGGTCGATGGCTACGGCGACAAGAGTTGGGCGACGTTTCTCACGCCGGCGGTCATGTTGGGCCTGTTGGTACTATTCCGGCTTCTTCCCTGGCTGTCGCCCAGGCCGTTCACGCTCGATACCTTCCGCGGCACCTATGAATTTGTCGTCGTGCTGGTCATGGCGCTGATGGCCTACATCCAGGCCTTGATGCTGTGGGCAGCCTATGCGGGACCGATCGACGTGGGCCGAGCGCTCGTCGGCGGTTTGTGCCTTTTCTTCGCGCTGATTGGCAATGTGCTCGGCAAGGTGCGGCGGAACTTTTTTGTCGGCGTGCGGACTCCCTGGACCTTGGCCAGCGAGCGAGTGTGGATCGACACCCATCGTCTGGCTGCCCGGTTGTTCGTCGTCGCCGGGCTGGCAGGTTTCGTGCTTTGTTTGGCGCTCGGTGGCCCCGTGGCGTTCGCGGGCACGTTAGCGCTCATTATGATTGCGGCTTTTGCACCCGCCCTTTATTCACTGGTCCATTACAAACGGCTCGAGCGGCAAGGGCTCGTGTAACGAGCGTCAACTCTCGTTGTTCTACACAAGTCCGAGGTCGCGTCGCGCCCGTTGCGTTTCCCAGTCCCGTAGGGACGTTAGAGTTTAGCCGTGGGCGCGAGCCCACGGAAGAGGGACGCCAACGATCCGCGCAGCCGCGTAGCGGCGACAGAGCGCGTGGTGCGATACCTCTGTCGCCGCTACGCGGCTTGCCTAATCTACCGCATCGGTACTGCCAGGGCCTTTGCTGCCGCCTTCAGGTCGGCAAACAGTTCATCGCGCATCTGGTGCCGGCGCGCTTCGTCCGGTGCCCTCAGCACCGCCGAGGGATGATAGGTGGCCATGATCCAACTGGCCAGCTCGCTGGGCAACAGCTCGCCTCGTTGTTTGGTGATGCGGAAGGCCCGACCCAACAGTGCTTGCGCCGCCGTCGCGCCCAGGCAGACGATACCCTGCGGCTCAATCGCTTCGAACTCGGCCGATAGCCACGGCCGGCACGCCGCGATTTCGCGCGAGTTGGGCTTGGAGTGCAGCCGTCGCTTGCCGCGAGGCGTCCACTTGAAGTGCTTGACGGCATTGGTCACATAGACCGCGCCCCGATCGACGCCCGCCGCGATCAGTCCTTCGTCGAGCAGTCGCCCCGCCGGCCCGACAAACGGGTGCCCCTCGATGTCCTCGCGGTCGCCCGGCTGCTCGCCAACGAACACAATTTTGGCGTGCGCCGAACCTTGGCCAAAAACGGTTTGCGTGGCGTTGCGATACAACTCGCAACCCTGGCAATCGTGCGCCGCACGGGCCAGTGCCGCCAACGTTTTGCTCGCCGGCAGAAAATCCGCCGCGGAACGGGTCGCGATTGGTCGTGCGGTCATGGCATCGTTAGCGGGTCTTCACCTGCCGGCGCTGGCTGGCAATCCAATCTTTGCCAAAGGCCGAGCTCAGGTCGGACAGGGCCCGATCGATTTTGGAGGGCGAGGGATGTCCCGCTTGTTCGCAGGCCACGCCTTGCTCGGCAAGCTGCTTGGTCTTGCCCTCCCATTTGCCCGACGAAAGGCCGTAGGCCAGCGCCGACAAGTACCAGACCCGCGCGTCGTTCGGCCGCTCGCGCTGCAAGCGGCGAAGCACCTCGTAAGACTGCGAATAGTGGCCTTCGCGCAACAGCCCGGCGGCGAGTTTCAACGTGGCCTCGTCGGCCGGATCGGCATCGGCCGCACTCAGATCGGCATCGCTGGATTCGGAAGCCGACGGCGCCAGATCGCTGGCAATGGGCATCTCGCTGCCCGACACACGCTCGTTGAGCATCTTGAACTCTTCTTTCAGGTCCGCCACCGTCTGCTCGAGCCGACTGAACTTGGAGGGCAACCTGGCCACCTCGTCGACCTCGCGCTCCAGGTCGGTCATTTTTCTTTGCAGCGTGTGTACCACGGGCGGCGTCTTATCTTCGTTCGTGGTCAGTTGGTCGATGCGGCCTCCAAGCAGGTCGAGCCGATGCGCAAGGTGCTCCAGCTCTTTCTTGAACGTGTCGGCGTCTTTGGCCGAATTGAAACCGGGGATCTCCGATGCGGAAGCTCCACCTTCGTTGCCGCCGGAGCTCTTACTCTTGTCGCCGCCCGATTTGCCACCGCTCTTGCCACCCTTGTCTCCCTTGTCTCCCTTGTCGCTTTTGTCGGACGATTTGTCCTGCTTATCGGATTTCGAGGAACCGAAAAAGGCAGAGTATCCCCAGGCGCCGCCCACGCCGCAGACGAGTGCCAATATGGCAGTCATGATCAGCGTCTTCCAGTTGAGCTGGCTACCGGCCTGTTGGTGATTCCTTTTCTTCGTACGCCGCCGCCGGTCGTCGTCTCGCTGGTCGTCCTGATTGCGGCCGCGCGGGCGATCGTCTTTTCCGTTTCGATCTTTGTGGCCCTGCACTTCTTGCTTGCTCTGGCCTTTGCCTTGTTTGTCGTTGTCGTCCTGTTTCGAGTCGTCGTCTTTCTTGTCCTGTTCGCCGTCCTGCTTCTTTTGCCCCCGGTCACCCTTTTTCTGCTGACTGCCTTGTTCTCTGACAACGTCGCCGCCGCTCTCGACGCGATCGTCGGGCGGTAGCGGCGGGAGGTGCGAGGTCTGGTAGCTCACCACCTGCTCCGGAGGCACGCGCAGCTCGGCCGGCGAACTGACCGCGGGATCATTGGTGTTCACCGACGTAGCGCCGGGTTGGCCGCCTTTGCGGTCATTCGCTTCTCCACCTTTGTTCGGCTCTCCTTGCCGTCCGCGCGCCGGCTTCCCTTCCGACTGCGATCGTCCTTTCTCCTTGTCGCCTGACATATCGTCCCCTTTCATGGTCAAAACGACCTACCCTAGTGCAAATCTTAAGCCTGAAAGCCGTCGAACCTAAAAGTATGATCGCGGCAAAGCTGTGGCGTTGAAATGGCATCGAATCTGACACCGTGGTCGCGGGGCGGGCATGTCGTTCTCATTTTTCGCGGGACTTTTCCGGTGCCGGAAACACGGCGCGACAATTGCAGTAAACCGCCGCGGAACGGAACTCAGGCCGTTACGTTGAACCGCGCGAACCGCCTTTTGGGACGATCTTTTCGAGGGCGACGATCTTGGCCTCTTTTGTTGAACGGAACGACCCGCGCCGCGTGCCGTCGAACGGCACGCCGGCTTCTTCGATCACGGGGAGCCGTCGCTGGCCCTCGTGGGCCTTGGCCATCGCGCTGCTGGCCTTTGCCGGAATCGGCCTGATCTACGCCTGGAACGCCTACGCCGGCCAATCGCCGCGAGGTCAGCCAAATGATGGCCATTCAGCTAATCAATCGGACGACGAAGACGACTCCGACGGCGATTCCGACGAGGAAGACAGGGCGCGGCTCAAAGTGAAAGTCGTCCATCCGCAGAAGGGGGGTCTGGTGCGGACGTCGACGCAACCGGGCGTGCTGCACGCCTTCCAGTATGCCGATCTCTACGCCAAGGCTTCGGGCTATCTGACGGCCCAAGCGGTCGACATCGGCGACACCGTCGAGCGCGGGCAGTTGCTGGCCGAAATCTTCGATCCCGAAGTGCAGCAGCGGGCCGAAGAAGCGGCGGCGGCCGTCGAACAGGCCAAAGCCGACATCGAGTTGGCCGCGGCGCGCGTCGTGGCCGCCGAGGCCGAGGTGACGGCCGCCGAGGCGCTCGTCACCCAGCGCAAGGCACAAGTGGGCAAATACGCGGCCGCCCGCAAGTTCCGCGAAAAAGAGTATATCCGCTATATCGAGCTGACCCACCAGCGAGCCATCGATTATCGACTCTCGGACGAAAAGCAGGATGAATACGAATCGGCCCTGTCGGCCGAAAAAGAGGCCGAGGCGGCGGTCAAAACGGCCGAGGCCGATTTGCAACGAGCGAGGGCCGAGGTGGTGCGTGCCAAGGCCGCCGTGGCCTCGGCCAGGGCCAACCTGCGCGTCCGCGAGGCCGCCGAGAAAACTGCCCAGATCATGGCCGAATACCTGCAGTTGACTTCGCCTTACAATGGCGTGATCACCAACCGCAATTACCACCGCGGCGCCTTTGTTCGCTCGGCCGATCAGGGCGAACAGCCGCCGTTGCTGTCGGTCGCGCGCACCGACCTGATGCGCGTGGTCGTTTACGTCCGCGATCAGGATGTGCCCTTCCTGGACCGGGGCGACAAGGCGGTCGTGCGCATCGACGCCCTGCGCGGCGAGGAGTTTCGCGGCGAAGTCGCCCGATACTCCGAATACGAAGACGCGGCGAACCGGACGATGCGGGCCGAAATCGACCTGCCGAACCCCACGGGCAGGCTGCGCGAAGGGATGTATGGCGCCGTGACCATCTTGCTGGAGCCGCCGACCGATCACTTGACGGTCCCGTCGGGGGCACTGCACGAGCGCACTCAGCAAGGCGAGGGGACCGTGTATGTCGTCGAGGGACACACCGCGCATGAAACGAAGGTCCGTGTCGGTCGCGACGACGGCATTCGGGCCGAGGTCACGGGCGGACTGAGCGAAGACGATTCCGTGGTCGTTTCCTACAGCGGCTCGCTGGAAGACGGCGAACCGGTCGATGCGGAGTCGGCGGAGGAGGAATCGTAGTGATGGCAGGCGGTGGCTGGGGAAAAGCGTGTCCGCAAACCGGATCGAATCTGGCCAAGCTCTGCCCAGCCACCACCGTTCGCTCTCTACAATGGTGGGCCGGGGTGGGCCGGCGCTCGCAAGCTCGCTCGCTCCCCCCTACTTCTTCAACCCCTCAATCGACTTGCGCAGCTCGTCGATCTGACGGTTCAGGTCGTCCAGCCGCTTGTTCAGCCGAGATTCCAGGTCGTGGCGGGCTTGCGGAGGCCATGCCGGCGGAGCCATCACGGGCTCTCCGGGCGGGGGCACCGGCGGTAACCCGCCCACGTCGAACGACCCGAATCCCAACATGCGCTCGGCAAACTGCCGGGCTTCACGCGGAAGCTTTTCAAGAGAGTCCTCGACGGCTTCCCATTTCTTGTCGCCCTGTCGCACAGTGACCTTGGCCGGCTTGTCGCCCTGCTTTTCGATGGTCACCGTCATATCGTCGGGCAAGGCCGGAGCAATCGAAGCGCCCGGCGGAAGCACCATGCCCGGATGGAAAAAGCGGAAGTTCATGGGCGCGGGTCCGCGTCCCAAGCGTTCCACCCACTGCCGAAGGGAACGTTGATCTTGCTCAAGAGGCGCGATCGCTTCGGGCCGCGGCGCAGGCTTGAGCGACAGCGTCTGCTTGCGACCCGCGCGTAGGTAATCAATCTTGACTTCCTCGTCGCCGGCGCGCCCCACGGCGGCGGCGAGCGATTGCGGGTCGGCGACCGGATGGCCGTTCACGGCGAAGATCACGTCGAACGCCTTGAGTCCCGCCTTCTGGGCCGGGCTGTCGGCGACCACTTCGTCAATCAGCACGCCTTGACCCTCGGGCAGATCGAGTTGGGCCTGCAACAGTTCCGGCACCTCCACGCAGCGCACGCCGATCCAATAATCGCCCCGCTCTGGTTTGGCCTGTTCGTCTCCCTCCGCCGCCAGCGCCGACGGCGCGAAAAGCTGGGCCGAAATGGGCACGGCCACGACCGTCAACGCCACCGCACACAACAACTGCAACCCTACGTTTCGTGACGACCGCATACCGCTCTCCTTATTATTGATAGCTCTGATTGTCGACCGGCCGCACTTCGACCTGATCGACCGGCACCACCACCCGGCGGCCGTCGCCCAGCCGATAAGGCACCAGCCGCCGCTGCTGCTGAACGCGATGCCCCAACCGCTCCAACGCCCGCCGCACGTCGTCGGGCATCGCCGACGGCTGAGTCAACACCCAGCCACCGTCGAGCTCGTCGCCCGCCGCCACGGGCACTTGAATCGCGTCGGCGGCCCGTGATTGGCCGCCGACGGCCAGCCTGGCATCGGAGTTCAGGCCCTGTTCCGGTAAGCCCGACCCGCTGCCGGCCGGATTCGTGTTTTGTCCGTTTCCGACCACATTCAGTGGCGGCTGACCGGCCGGCGCCATCTGCCCGGCCTTGCCGGCATCGCGCACCCACACGCCCAGCGTAAAGGCAAAAACGACACTGGCCGCCATGGCCAGCATCGTGCCCCATTTCCGCAGATTCCCGAGCGTCCGGCGGGCAGGACGGACAACATCGATGCTTTTCGTCGCGAAAGCCGGGGGCACCGCCTCGTGCGTGGTCAAATCGCCGAGCACCTTCGACCAACTCTGTGCTTCCAGAAACGCCAGGGCGCAACGTCGCCACCCGTCGGGTTCGCGTTCGCACCAGGCAAGCAACTCCCGCCGCTGGCCCTCATCGAGTTCGCCGTCGACCAACAGGTCGAGCAACGTTTGTTTGTCGGCGTTGAAATCGGTCATAGTCGTCAATCCAGTTCACGCGGAAGTGGGGCGGCCTTCCCAGGCCGTCTGGCGTGAGCGACGGCCT
>DATLUO010000196.1 GCA_035533075.1 Pirellulales bacterium
CGCAGGCACTTTGGCTGCGCGCAGCCAAAGTGCCAACCGTCGCCCTTTCGCTCCGCGAGAGGAAAGCCGTTGACTCCGTGCCCATGCGACAGGCGCGTGCCGCCGGTGACGAACGGGCCGCAGGCACTTTGGCTGCGCGCAGCCAAAGTGCCAACCGTCGCCCTTTCGCTCCGCGAGAGGAAAGCCGTTGACTCCGTGCCCATGCGACAGGCGCGTGCCGCCGGAGACGAACGCGCCGCAGGCACTTTGGCAGCGCGCTGCCAAAGTGAGCAGGATGACGGATGACACCCCTCCAACGGATAAGGCACAAACCCTTATTGCCAAAGCATTTGCGCTTCCGCGACGGAATGCGACGACATCCGGTTCTACAACGGCGCCTTCCGGGCATTTCGAAGATGGCCAATTCGCGCCAAACGAAGCACAACGATGAACACCGACTTTGCCTCCTTTAGGCACACACGGACAACCTACCGCACGTATTTCTTGAGAACGTATTGGAAGAATTCGGGCGAGGTGAGCTTTGGCACGTCGCCCTTGTCGAGCTTATGGCGGCGCGACGCCAAAAAGTCCTCCACAGGTCGTCGCCAGCGCAGGTCGAACTCGATCTTGGAACAAATCTCGTGCGCCTTGTCGTAATCGAAATTGCAGTCGCGCATCAATCGCAGCTCGGTGTACTCGTGAGCGACGATGAACGGAAGCTCGGACGGATGAATATCTTTCTCGATCCAGATCTGACTCTTGGGGCACCAGGGATAGACGTAGCCGTGCCCTCCCTCGGTGTAATCCGTCTTGTAGTAACACCGCGCCAAGTGGCCGTCGATGCGCCAGACGTGAATCGTTTGGAACCCGTCGGGAATCTCTACGTAGCGTTCGACGTGGATTGTTTCCGGAACGCGGCGATGAGGTTTGCCGTCGCGGTATTTGATGCCCGTCAGTCGCTCTCGCAGATAGCGCTCGACAACGAGGCCGGTTTCGTAGGCAGTTTCCTTGCTTTGGCCGCGGGCCTGGCCGCTGAGCCGCGCCAGTGCGTTAACCTGGTAGAAGAGTCCTTCCCGCTCCAACAGCTTGTCGGCCACCCAGATTTCATTCTTGCCGATGAGGTGCGGAAATTCCTCCTGCGTGGCGAAATTGCCGAACTCTTCATTTCCTTCCGCGCTGGTGCGCAGCGCCGTGGCGTCAACCGTGTAGAGTTGATAGTCGTGGTGGGCGCTGATCAGCTTCTTTTTGATGTTCACGAAGTGGATGCCGTAATGCGCAGCGACGCGAGAATCGAGTCGCGGCCACGGCCGCGCCGAACGCGGCCGTGGCCGTCAAGTCGAGAGCGTCACATACCGGAGGTGCCTCACGCGTGTGCGGCCACCGCGTTGACTGAGCTTTCGGCGATCTGGGTCAGCAGGTCGTCCGTGCGGCTTTCCTCCTCCAGGTTCTGCTGCAAGATGGCGGCGACATCCTCGCGGTGCAAATGTCGAGCAAACGTGCGAGCGCAGCCGTAGCCGGCAATCTCGTAATGCTCGACGCGTTGCGCCGCCGCGATCAACGCCGCGTCTTTCACCTCCGGGTCGCCCGTGGCCTGGATGATCTCGGACCCCTCCGAGATCAGTCCCGCCATGGCCTGGCATTTTTCCGCCACGGCATCCTGGCCCAACAACTGAAACGCCCGCTCCAGCCGTTCCTTCTGGCGACGCGTCTCTTGCAGGTGCGTTTCGAACGCCGACTTCAGTTGCGAGCTGAACGCCGCCTCAGCCATCTTGGGAATCGCCGAGATGAGCTGCTCTTCAGCGCTGTAAAGGTCTTGCAATTGTTGAATCAGCAGATCCTCCAGGTTGTCGAGCGTCAGTGACATCCCTAACATTTTTCCGAACCATGATGAAGCCGCCATATTGTCCTCCTTTGATTAGGGCGCGTATTGCGCCAACCAGCCATCGCGCGCTTCAGACGCGCATAACCAACCTCTCCGCCACGGGCATCGAGGGACTTCGACGATGAGCGAGCAATAACCATGCCCGTGGCGAACCAGCAGTTCAAAGCGGTTTGCACCTCTGTCGCCCCTACAGTAGAAGGCGCCGTGAACGGCCTGGTCTTTGCTCAACGCTTCGCAGGGACGAAGCAGCAAACCTACTTTTAAGGAGTTCTTCTGATGTCAGGTAAAACCGATGAATTGAAGGGCCGCGTCAAGGAAGCCGCCGGAGCGGTGGCCGACAATGACCACCTCCGCCGAGAAGGCAAAACTGATCAAGCGGCCGGCAAAGTGAAACAGAAGGTCGAACATGTCGTCGACAAGGCCAAGGACAAACTGGAAGAGTTGAACGAACGCACCGGCAAGGTCGGCTGGGCGGTTCTCTGGCTACTCGGCGTGCCCTTGCCCATCTTGGTCGTCCTCTATCTGCTGATGGGGCGATAGCTTGATTGAGCAACGGTGCAGGACCGCCAAACGATCGACGTTGGGCCGGGCGACGCGGCCCGCGCCGCCGGCCTGAGATATGTCAACGATCGACGTCCCGGCATTCGGAGGCGACGGTCGGGGGCTGGCTTTCGCTACTTGACGCCGGGTGGCCGACGGGTGCGCGACGGCGAAACGCTGGCGCGCATCCGTTCGCTTGCCATTCCACCCGCTTGGACCGACGTTTGGATCTGTCCGCTCGCCGAGGGCCATTTGCAAGCCACCGGCCGCGACGCGCGTGGGCGCAAGCAGTACCGTTATCATCCGCGGTGGCGCGAGGTGCGCGATGAGAACAAGTATTCGCGATTAATCGAGTTCGCCGGAGCGTTGCCGCGGATTCGACGTCGTTTGCGGCGCGATCTGGCACAAAGTGGCCTGCCCCGAGTGAAGGTGCTGGCCGCGATCGTGCGTCTGCTCGAAACCACCTTGATCCGCATCGGTAACGAAGAGTACGCCAGACAGAACAACTCGTTCGGGCTGACGACGATTCGCAATCGCCACGTGCGCGTGCGGGGCAACCGGTTGCACTTCGATTTTCGCGGCAAGAGCGGCAAGGAGCGGGAGATCGACGTGTACGACCGGCGGTTGGCGCGCATTGTGCGCAAATGCCAGGATCTGCCGGGACAGGAACTCTTTGCTTACGTGGGCGACGACGGCGAAGTTCATGACGTGGACTCAGGCGATGTGAACGATTATCTGCGAGAAATATCGGGCCGCGATTTTACGGCCAAAGATTTTCGCACCTGGGCAGGCACGTCGCTCGCGGCGCAGGCCTTGCAAGAATTCGAAGAATTCGACTCGGAAGCGGCGGCCAAGCGCAACATCACCAGCGCCATTGAGCGCGTCGCCCAGCGACTGGGCAACACCAAGGCCGTCTGCCGCAAGTGCTACATCCATCCGGCGGTGATCGACGCTTATCTCGACCGCACGCTCGTCGAGACGCTGAAGCGAAGGGCCGAGCAAGAATTGCGGCGCTCTATATCGCGTCTTTCCGGCGAGGAAGCGTCGGTCCTTGCCCTTCTCGAAGAACGCCTTCAGCGCCAGCTCGGAGCCGCCAAGAGCAGGAGCAAACGCGCTCGACGAGGCCGCGACAACTAAGGTGGTTCAGCTCACCGGCGATTGGCACGGCAAGTGCGTTTCACTTCGGCGGCTTGGTCGACCGACACGTCGACCGACCACAACCAGTTCCAAACCTGCAAACGAATGAGGAGACGGTCATGTTGTACTGGGCTGCACTTTTTCTGATCGTGGCGATTGTAGCCGGGGTGTTCGGCTTTTTCGGTATCGCCGGAGCCGCCGTGGGCATCGCCAAAATCTTGTTCTTCGTGTTCTTGGTGCTCTTTATCGTCAGCCTGCTGGCCGGCGGGTTCAGGCGCCCGATGCCTTAACGAGCGGCACCGAGAAAGGGGCCACGAGACAAGGGAGTGAGATAAGATGAAACGATCGCTAAGATGGGCCGCGCTGTTTCTGCCGCTCGGCTTGATGTCGTCCGGCTGCAACGAAAATGGAGGCACCCGTACCTCAGGGGCGCGCACGACCGAACGTACAACGACCACAACCACCACGACCACCGCACCAGCTCCGCCGCGGGATCAATCTGCGAAGACGAGAGTTGACGTCGGTGCCGACCGGCCGAATGCACCCGCCGGCCCCGTGGATGGTCGCGACCATGTCGGCGTCGATGTGGCACCGAATGGTGGGGTGGATGTGGAAGTGCAGGGAGAACCGATCCGCGATCGCATCCGTGAGCGGCGCGCCGCCCGTGATGCCGATCTCCCGCGCTGACCGGGTGGCTGCGTGCGGTTTCAGACGGCTGGCCTGTGGGTCCCCTCCCGGCCGACGGTGTGCCCACCGTGAGACAAGTGGTGGAATTCAACACCGAGTTTCTTCAATTGTTCGTCGGATAGATTCTCCAGGGCGATTAACCCATTGCGGGCTTCGGCGACCGCTCGCAACAGCTCATCGAGCTTCAGGTGCATGGCGCGGGCGTCTCTGTTCTGGGTATTTTGAATCAAAAACACGATCAGGAAGGTGGCGATCGACGTGCCCGTGTTGAGCGTGAGCTGCCAAGCATCGGAGTAGCCAAAATAGGGACCGGTGGTCGCCCAGATCAGCAGTACCAGGATGGCCGCCGCGAACGACCACGGCATGCCAACAACGCACGCGGTCATTCTAGCAACCTTGTGGAATCCCTCGTTCAATAGGGCAGCGTCACCGGCCAGGGGTGGAGGACCGGTATTGTCGAGAATTTGTCCGCTGGACGGTTTCACGAATTGTGCTCTTGGTTGAAATGTGTAATTAGACCACTCGTAGATTCCAGTCATCCTGGCAGTTCCGGTCACGCCGCAACTGGTATGCCGACGTGCTGTCGAAGTTGCGGAGATCCCCTTGCCGCAGACTGGGCGCCGGCCAGGGCGTGCTAGCTAGCAGCGGCATGAAACTTGTCATGCTGCTCGACCGGTTTACAGCCTTCCAATCTTTTAAGACAACCACCCGCCACGTTGCTATACCGCACGCAATCGTCGGTGGCTGGGGCAGAAGCTGGCCGAGATCGATCCGGCCCTTGCGATACGCGCCGCTGGCCAGCGATGCCCCGGTGGTGGCGCTACCGGGGCATCGCCGCGACGGAGCGATTTGCGCGGAACTCCCCAATCGGCGCGGCTCTGCCCCACGGCCGGCGCACACTAAGTCCCTTGTCCCGTGAGGACTTCGATGAGGAAGTCGTCGTCCCATCCGCAGCCTCACTCGTCCGCTTCTCGGCCGCCGTGCGCGCGGTAACTGGTCCAACGGTAGTCTTCCGCACGCTCGACGATCCTGGCCCGCAACGGATTGGCCTCGATGTAACGCAGCACCGTCAGCAGGTGCTCGCCATTTTCGATCACGGGGCTCTTGAAACGACCCTGCCAGACGTGGCCGCCCGACTGGTAGTGCTTGCGTCCGGGCTGCGCCACGCCGCGCCGACCGTGCCGGGCGGGCCGTCGCCGTTGCCCAAGAAAAGCACTTCCGGCCGGTCGGGCCGCTGGCCAAAAAGTGACGGCCCGGCTCCGCCGCCGTCACCGCGGGCCGCGAAACCGCAGGCGCGACGAGATCCACCGCCCGATCCTGTCGAACCGCTCCTATCGCAGCGAGCGAAAGGGCGAGTTGACGATCAGCTCGGGGATGGACTCGGGGACCAAGCATACCACGTCACGGTTCGTCGACCGGCACGCCGGCGGGCGAAACGCCGTGCGTGGCGATCTCGCGCTTCAACTCTAGCGCCAGCCGGCTGTGAAAACGCCCGTAGCAGAAGTAAATCACCATTCCCACGGCCAGCCAGACGGCCAACCGCAGCCAGTTCTCCCAGGGGAGCGAGAACATCAGCACCAGGCAAAACAGGATGCCCAGAATCGGCACCAACGGCACCAGCGGCGCCCGAAAGGGCCGCGGCGCGTCGGGATCGGTGCGCCGCATGATGAGCACCGCCGCGCAGACGATGGCGAACGCCAGCAACGTGCCGATATTGACCAACTCGGAGAGGATGTCGATCGGCAGCAGCGACCCCATCGTCGCCACCACGATGCCCGTGACGATCGTCGACTTCCAGGGAGTTTGAAAGCGGGGATGGATCGCGGCGAAGAAACTGGCGGGCAACAGTCCGTCGCGGGCCATCGCCAGCAGCACGCGCGGTTGGCTGAGCATCATCACCAAGAGTACGGAAGTGATGCCCGCCACGGCGCCCACGGCAATCAGCTTTTGCGCCCAGTCGATGCCGATTCTGCCAAATGCCGCCGATACCGGTGCGTTCACGTCGATTTCCTGGTAGGGCACCATCCCGGTAATCACCGCCGCCATGGCGATATAGAGCGTGGTGCAAATCAGCAGCGAAGCGATAATGCCGATCGGCAAGTCGCGCTTGGGGTCCTTCGCTTCCTCGGCTTGCGTCGAAATGGCGTCGAAGCCGATGTAGGCGAAGAAGATGATCGACGCGCCGGCCAGCATGCCGACCGGTTTTCCTTTTTCTCCGATCTCGCCGAGAATGGTGATGCCGAAGAAGCTCAAGCCGGAGTAGCCATAGGGTGCGAACGGATGCCAGTTGTCCGGGTCGATCCACCAGGATCCGACGGCGATGACGAACAGCACGATGGCCAATTTCAGCACGACCATGGTCGCGTTGAAGCGGGCACTTTCGCGGATGCCCAACACCAGAATGGCCGTGATGGCCACGACCACGGCCAGGGCCAGCCCGTCAAACAGGCTGCCCGTGGCCACGTAGTGCCCTTGGTCGAACTTGATGGGGGGCCCGGAAATCGCGAGGGGCAAGTAGATATTGTTGGCCTTCAACAGGTCGCGCAGGTAACTCGACCAGCCGTGGGCGACGGTGGCGGCGCCCACGGCATATTCCAAAACCAGGTCCCAGCCGATGATCCAGGCGAAAAGTTCGCCCAGGGTCATGTAGGCGTAGGTGTAGGCGGAGCCGGCGACCGGCGCCATGGAGGCGAACTCCGCATAGCACAGCGCGGCGAACACGCAGGCGATGCCCGCCACCACGAAGGAGAGCATCAAGGCCGGGCCGGCCGTGTGCCTGGCGGCTTCGCCGACCAGCACGAAGATGCCCGCGCCGATGATGGCCCCCACTCCCATCGCCGTCAGCGCCACGGGACCGAGCGCGCGGCGCAGGCGGTGCTCGCCGGCCATCTCGTGGACCAGGTTGTCGAGCGATTTTCTGGCGAACAGTTGGTTCGGCATGAGGGGTATGGTAGCAGCGGTGGCTGGCCCGCGGTAGGCGGTCGGTGGCTAGGCGATGACTCGGCGCGTCTGACCGGGGCATCGCTTGGCCGTATCGCTTAACGCACGTCCGGGCCCGTCGCGGCCAAGCTCTGCCCCAGCCACCCTCCGCATGTCGCAGCAAAGCCGGTAAACTATATCGAAGACCTTATCGGGAGAACTCGCCATGCCAGCCAGTCATGATCGGCCGTTAGCCGAGCGGCGCTTATTGATGTTCGTCGACGACGTGTACGAAGACTTGGAGCTGTGGTATCCGAAGCTGCGGATGATCGAAGCGGGCGCCCACGTGGTGGTGGCCGGTCCCGAAGCCGAACAAAAATATCGTGGCAAGCACAGCTACCCGTGCGTTTCGGACGCCGCCATCCGTGACATGGACGCGGCCGACTTCGATGGCGTGATCGTGCCGGGCGGGTTCATGCCCGACAAGCTGCGGCGCGATCCCAAGGTGCTCGACCTCGTGCGGCAGTTCGCCACCTCGCGCAAGCTGGTGGCGGCGATTTGTCACGGCGGCTGGATCCCGGTCTCGGCCGGCGTGTATCGCGGTGTGCGCGTCACCGGTTCGCCGGGCATCAAGGACGACCTCGTCAACGCGGGCGCCCAATGGGAAGATGCCGCCGTGGTGGTCGACCGTCACTTTGTTTCCAGCCGCAAGCCCGACGATTTGCCCGACTTTTGCCGGGCGATTCTGACCGTTCTGGCCGGCGACACGTCTCACTCGTCGCCGAGCACGATCGCAATGGCGGCCTCCAGCTCGTGATCGCCATCACGCGTCTCGGTCAGGCTGGCCGAACGGTTCTCGGCGCGCAGCCGCCGCAATACTTCGCGATACTTGGCCCGCTCTGTGGCACGGTCGCCGCGGGAGTGCGCCCGCTGTGCATCGCGCAGCAACAGTTGATAGGGCTCGAGCGGCGCGTTGGCCTGCCCATAGAAACCCGCGATCTGGTACCGGGCCTGCTCCCGCGTGGTCGCGTTGCCGGTGCCTGGCGAGAAATCGACGAACGATAAGCAGACCGACAGCGTCAAACTAATCGCCACGAGGACGGTCAGCATCAGCGTCTGCGGCTGCTTCTCCGCTTGCACCGCGGCCTTGGGCGGGTGTTTCGCATCGGCCAGGCTTAATTCGGGCAGCGTTCCGTTCTGGGTCAGCGATACGGCCGCCGCCGACGGATCGACCGGCTTGAACCGCGGAACGGCGACCTGGGGCCGCGGCGCGGGCGGGGGCGGATCGTTCAATTTGAGGCCGGCGGCAAGCATGTCTGGATCGCCGCGCCAGACCGGCGTCGGTGCGGCGGGCGGCGGTGCCGCGGTCGGCTGCCCGGCGGCGGCGCCCGCCGCGACTTGAAACTGGCTCGAACAATGCGGGCAGACCAGCACCTGTCCCAACAACTCAGGCGCGATCGAGAGCCGCATCGCGCATCCGGGGCAAGCCACCGTCATCGACATCGCTGCATCAATCTTGAGGCCGATTCTGTTCGTTGATAGCATACCTGAATGCGCACTACAGCGAAAAGCCGGAGAAAAGGTAATTCATCACAAACGGCCCCAGAATGATCAGCGAGGTCGAGGCCATGATGAGAATGCCGGGCAACAACATCTTCACGCCTGCCTCGCCGGCAATTCCCTCGGCCCGCTGCGTGCGTTTGATTCGCAGCACGTCGGCCTGCGTGCGGAAGACGCGTGCCAGCGGCGTGCCCAACTCTTCGCCCTGGATGATCGAGCCGACGACGCTGGTCACGTCGTCGTCGCTGAGCCGGGCACGCAGGCTTTCCAACGCCTCGGTGCGCGTCTTGCCCATGCTCATGTCGGCCAGCACCCGGCTGAACTCGACCGCCACCGGATGTCCTTCCAACTCATGCACCGATTGCTCCAGGGCCTGCAAAAAGGTGGCGCCCGCTTCCATGAGCAGCGTGAGCAGGTCGAGCAAATACGGAAGCCGCCGCTTGATGAGCACGAGCCGGCAATTCGCGCGGCCCGCCAGGCGGCGCCGCAGCAGGTAAACCGTCAACGGCGCGGCCGCGATGGTCAACAACGCCCCGTCCGGGCCAAACCAGCTTACGAAGACGTAGAGATAGAACGGCGTCAGCAGCAAGGCGATCGTTTCAGCACGGGCCAGATACTCTTCGGCGAGCCAGAAGCGAGGCAGGCCCGCCGCGAAAACCTGACGCTGAATCTCGGGCAACTGGTCGCGAAAGGCGGCGCGATTGAAGCGGGCGAGCGCTTCGACCAGCGGTTGCAGCAAGCGATAGAGCGGATCGAGCTGCCGCAGCTCGTTGATGCGGCTCACGTCGTACCGCCATTCGTGGCCTTGTTGCAAATCTTCGCTGGTCAACGCCGCAAACAGCCAGCGCACCAGGACGGCCACGGCGACGCCCGCCAGCAGCGAGGCCGCCACGTCCAGGCCGTGGCCGATGTCCGCCAGAAGTGCTGGGAGGGAGGGCATCGTCTATATATCCGGCGTCAAAATCTTGCGGGCCCACAGATACGCAACCAGGTTCAGCAACACCGCCGCCGCCAGCATCAACTCGCCGGGCAGCGTGTCGAACAATCGCAGCGTGTTGTCGGGATCGATGAAGTAATACGCGATCAGCACAAACAGGGGCATCAGCGCCATGTACGTGGCCGACTTGCGGGCCTGGGCCGTCTCGCTGAGCAACTTTCGCTCCAAGCGCTGCAGCTCCAGCACCGAATGGGCGATGCGATCGACGGTTTCGTTCAGCCGGCCGCCGCTGTCGTGGCTGGCCAACATGGCCGCGGCAAACAGCGAAAAGTTCTCGCTCCGCAGCCGGGCCTTGGCTTCGGTCAACGTTTGCACCAGCGGCTTGCCCAGGTCGTATTCCCCCACAATCTGGCGAAACTCTTCGGAGATGGGCCGCGGGCACTGCGTGGCCAGAATCTCCAACGATTGCGCCAGCGACAGGCCGGCCTTGAGCGCGCCGCTGAGGGCCACCATCGCATCGGCCAACTGGTCTTCGATTCGCCGCTTCCGCTCTTCGGCCAGCCGGCGCAGCAGATACCAGGGAAACGCCAGCAGCAGCACGACGGCCAGCACGGCGAAGACCGGGCTGTCGAAAACCACCAGCACGACGCACACCGCGGCGGTCAAGATCGTCCAGGAGATCAACCAGCGCCGCAAGCCCGTTACCGGCCGCCGCAGAGTGCGAAGCTTGTCGGCGAAATCGCGCTCCAGATAGTCGAGGCCCTGAAAATACCAGCCGCGGCCGGCGTAGGCGCCCAGGCCCACACCGGCACCCATCAACAGGCTGGCAGGCAAGATGTCTTCCATCTTCTGGGGTCACAAGGAATTTGTTCTCACAGCCTACCATAGCCTCGCCGTGTGTGCATAATGCAAAGGGGTAACGCTGGTCGGTTTTATCCTAGGAATCTCGTTATGGATCCCGTAGAAGCTTCTTCGCGATGGCAACGCTGGGCCGTAAGCGGCACGGCAAACCAGATTGACCGAGTGCTCGCATCTCTCGATGCAAACCTGCCGTCCGGCTGGAAGCCACTGGCCGGAATGGAACTGGCTCCGTTTCAGTCCCTCGTGAACAAAGGCTCGGCATGGTATGCCACCGACACGACGACGGCTCACGAGGGGGCTGCGCTAAGCCTCGAACGGATCAAGGACTCGGAGTTGCGGGGCGGCCGTGTCTGCTTTTCCGGTTCGCCCTATCCAGGGCCAACCGCCAACATTTCCAACACGTGGAACGAGATCATCCGCCTCTTGGACGATGGTATCATCCCCGCCGCTCGCGCCGCCGGCGCGAATCTCCGGCTCCCCTCCTCGGAAGATGTTTTCTTCGCGGAATTGCCCAGCGGGGTTGGCGACCATCTCAAGGCGTTCTCAGACCAGGCGCGCAAGTCGCTGCCACTCAACCGCGCGGAAGCCGAGAGATGGCACGAGTTCGTCGTCGCCGCTTTCCGGTCGAAGACGGTAATTGACGGCGAATCGTTTGTGCAATGGCTCGTCGCGAACGGCTGGCAGCAGGAATCAGCGAAAGCACTGAACTTGCGGCTCTTGGACGACAGCCTCCTTCTATCGCGGTTCATCGACGAAGTGCTAGCGGTATGACGCCCATCCCAGCGTAGTATTGGCCCGCGACCAGGCGTGCCTGGACCGGGCGGTCGCGCGGTTGATCGCGAAGCGGCGGCCCTCGCACCAGAAGGAGATCAAGGATTCGATGAACCTCGAGCAGAGCCTCGAACTCAGCGGCCGGCTGCAAAACGCCGCGTTCGCTCCCGCCCGCGTCTTCGTGAGCTCCAACACCAACGACTTTGCGGCGGGCGCGACAAGCGCTGCCGTCCACCCCGATCTCCAAGGAGAATTCGCGGCCGCCGGCCTTGAGTTTTTCACTTCCCTGCGGGCTGCTCTCGGATCGCTTCGCGCCCGTGGGCAACTCCCGTAGGGCGGCACCACGTCTGGGCGCCCAACGTTCGATCGCACCGCGTTGCGGCAGAATGCAGGTTTGCTTGCTATCCGTCGGCCTTGCAGCCAGAATGGCGATGCGCGCGGCGAACGTGCCGGCGGTCCCTACTTTTCTTTCACAAGCGAGACGATCTTATGCGAACCAATCTTTGCGCTTCTCTTCTCACGCTTTTCGTGTGCGGTCTGGCCCCTTCGGCACGCTCGGCCGACGACAATGACGCGAAGGCGCTCGTCGACAAAGCGATTCAGGCGTTGGGCGGCGAGGCCCGACTCAGCGCGGCCAAGGCCCTCACGTGGAAAACGAAGGGCAAGCTCCGCTTCGGCGACAATGAGAACAACTATACCACCCATGCGACGATGGCGGGTCTTGACCGGTTCCGCCAGGAGTTCGACGGCGAGTTTGGCGGCAATCCGGTTAAAGGCGTGGTCGTGCTGAACGGCGGCCGGGCATGGCGCAAATTCGGCGACACGAGCATGGAGCTGGAAGGCGACGCGCTAGCCAACGAGAAACGGAGCGTCTATTTGCAAGCGATTGCCGCGGCGACGCTGTTGCCACTCAAGACGCCGGAGTTCAAGGTCGAGCCGGCCGGGGAAGAGAAAGTGGGCGACGCCGATGCGGTTGCCATCAAAGTGACGGCGCCCGACGGCAACGATTTCAAGCTCCTTTTCGACAAGACGAGCCATTTGCCCGTGAAGGTGGTGGCCAAGGTGCGGGGCTTCGGCGGTGACGAGTTCACTCAGGAGACGACTTACAGCGACTTCAAAGACTTCGACGGCATCAAAAAGGCGACGAATGTTGCAGCCAAGCGCGATGGTCGAACGTTTCTCGAGGCCGAGTTGACGGACTTCAAGGTGCTCGACCAGGTCGATCCCGAAACGTTCGCGGAGCCGAAGTAAGGTTCGATCATCTGGGGCACCATGCCGGCCCGCACCCATTCCCAGAATTTGCCGGCCGCGATATATTGATGGCCGCCATGCAATTGGAGCCCGTTACCATCACCGACGCCCAGACCGGGGCGACCGCACAAATCTTGAGCGGGTTCGGTTTCAATTGCTATCGCTTCCGGCCCGCGGTCGGCGGCGAGGCGTTCGACGTGTTGTGGAGCGAGGCGGGGTTCGAATCGGGCGAAGCAAGGCCCTCGCACAGCGGCATTCCGGTTCTCTTTCCTTTTCCCGGCCGGCTGCGGGGCTCGCATTTGGCTTACGAAGGGCACACCTATCCGCTGGGCAGCGACGATGGCCGCGGCAACGCCATTCATGGCTTCGTGCTCAACCGGCCGTGGCGCATCATCGAGATGTTGCCGCATCGCACGACCGGCGAGTTTCACGCCTCCGTCGATGAGCCGGGGCTGGTCAAACGTTGGCCCGCCGACTTCCGCCTGACGGTGACCTACGAGCTCAACGGCAACACGCTGAGCTGCCAAATCGAAGTGCAGAACCCCGGGCCCACCAGGCTGCCGTTTGGTTTGGGCCTGCATCCCTACTTTCAACTGCCGCTCGGCGCCGGCGGCCGCGCGGACGACTGCCGCGTGACCGTGCCCGCCGCGGAATACTGGGAACTGCAAAACATGTTGCCCACCGGCCGCCGTTTGCGGGCCGACCAGCGAGCCAACCTGGCGGGCACGACGCGCTTCGCCGACATGCGGCTCGACGACGTGTTCACGGGCCTGACCGTTGCCGACGGCGTGGTGCGGACCACGATTGAAGACCCGCACACGGGCCGGACGCTGGAGCTGACGTTCGACGCCGCGTTTCGGGAGTGCGTGATCTACAATCCGCCGCACGGCGAAGCCGTCTGCATCGAGCCTTACACCTGCGCGCCCGACGCTTATGAATTGCAGGCCACCGGCATCGACGCGGGCCTGCGGCTGCTCGAACCGGGCGGTCAATTCCGCACGCGGTTCGAGATCCGCGTGACGTAATCGCGTTTTCCGTCGAACCCATCACGCAAGCTTGATGCGTTGGCCGGAACGGTTACAATGAGCGTTGCCCTCCTAACGTTCCCGCCCACCCGACCCCACCATCCTCTTCGGACCCACCATAATGCTCAGGCTGCTGCCACATTTGTCGCGCGATTGTGAAGGAATCCACCGGCGAAATTTCCTGCAGGTGGGCACGCTCGCCGGCGTTGGACTGTCGCTGCCCAGCCTGCTGGCCGCCCGTGCCGCTGCCAACCCGACTGCCGCGAAGGACGTCAACTGCATCCTCATCTGGACGCAGGGCGGCACAAGCCATCACGATACTTTCGATCCCAAGCCCGAAGCGCCGGACAGCGTCCGCGGCTCGTACCAAGTGATCGACACGGCGGTGCCGGGCATCAAGTGTACGGAGATCGTTCCGCGAATGGCCAAAGAGCTGCGGCGGTTCGCGGTCCTTCGCGGCTGGAACCCGCGGAACGCCGGGCACGGCGTGGCCGATCAGTACATGATGTCGGGCCACAATACCAATCCGGCCGTGGTCCATCCCTGCTACGGCTCCATCGTGGCGCATCAAAAGGGCTTCAAGACCAAGATGCCGCCCTTCATTCAGATCGGCGGCGCGGTCGATCACGCCACGTTTGGCGGCGGCACGGCGGGCTACCTGGGCGCCGAATACAATCCCTTCGAGCTGCTCGCCAATCCCAACGCCACGCCTTTCAACGTCCGTGACATCACGCCGCCGGGCGGTGTCGATCTGACACGCATCGAACGCCGCCGGAGCATGCTCGGCGCCATTGATGCACTGCAACGTAAGATCGACCAGGCAGTCACGCCGCCGGCCGCCCAGCCCGCCGCATTCGATGCCCTCGACGAGCACTATCGGGCCGCGCTGAACATGATCACCGCGCCGGAGACCAAGAAGGCGTTCGACATCGACAGCGAAGATGCCGCGTTGCGAGATCGCTACGGCCGCACGGTCTTCGGGCAAAGCTGTTTGCTGGCCCGCCGGCTGATCGAGTCGGGCGTTCGTTTTGTGACCGTCAGCGATGGCGGTTGGGACCATCACGCCGACCTGTTCAACGGGCTGAAGAACAAGCTGCCGCCCTTGGACCAGGCGATTCCGGAATTGCTCACGGATTTGGAGCAGCGCGGTTTGCTGGAGACGACGTTGGTGGTGTGGTTGACCGATTTTGGTCGCACGCCGAAGATCAACTCGGCCAGCGGTCGCGATCACTGGGCCAATGCCGGTTTCATCCTGATGGCCGGCGCGGGAGTGCCGGGCGGCTCGGTGCTCGGCAAGACCGACGACGAAGGGGGCCGCCCGGTGGACCACGAATACTTCACCGAAGACGTTGCCGCGACCATCTACGCAAAGCTGGGCGTGCCGCTCGACCTGCTGACGATGACGCCCGATGGGCGGCCCATCCGGCTGAATGAAGGTCGGGTGATTAAAGAGTGGATGTAGAGTGGGAGCGAGCGAGCTTGCGAGCGCCGGCGTGAGAGGGTTCAGGGTTCAGGGTTCAGGGTTCAGCGACGCGCAAGCTGGGCTAGCGCGAAGCCGTAGGTGCCAAAGCGCCAAACTGAACCCTGAACCCTGAACCCTGAACCCTGAACCCTGAACCCTGAACCCTGAACCCTGCATGCACCGTTTTCTTCCCTTCAGCCGCCGAGATTTGCTGCGCGTGGGCCCGGTGGGCGTTGCGGCGTCTCTTTGGCCGGGCGTCTCGCGGGCCAACGTCGAGGGGCAGCCGGCCGACTCGAAGGCCCAGTCGGTGGTGTTGCTGTGGATGGCCGGAGGCGTGACGCACCACGATTCGCTCGATCCGAAGCCGGAAAGCCCCGAAGAAATCCGCGGCACGCTTTCGGCCATTGCCACCAAGTTGCCCGGCGTCCATTTCGCCGAAAGCTGCCCCAACCTGGCCCGCATCGCCGACAAGTTTTGTCTGGTGCGGTCCTTCTCGCACGACAGCAACGATCACTTCCTGAGCCAGGCCTATTGCCTTTCCGGCCGCAAGGTGACGATGCAGCAAGTCACCAGCGAGCCGAACATCGGTTCCATCGTTTCCTATCTGCACGGCCCGCGCAACGGGCTGCCGGGCTACATCGCCGTGCCCGGCGTCACGCGTCCCGGTCCGCCGCCGACCAACGAATTCGTGGGCGGCTGGCTGGGCGGACAACATGCGCCCTTCTGCGTCGGCGGCGAGCCGGAGCAGCCCGACTTCACCGTGGGCGAGAAATCGGCCAACCCCTCGCCCATCGCGATCGAAGACCTCGTACCCAAGTCGTTGGCCTTTCTCGAAGGCCTGAACGCCGACCGGCTGGGCGAACGGTCGCAGTTGCGCGTGCTGCTGGAACAAGTCGTCGGCGACGTGGAGAAACGCGGTGCCATGGACGGCCATTATCGCAATGCCTTCGAGCTGCTGGCTTCGCCCGCTGTCCGCCGGGCATTCGATCTGTCGCAAGAATCGGACGTACTGCGCGAGACCTATGGCCGCACCAAGCTTGGCGGGCGATGCCTGCTGGCCCGGCGATTGGTCGAAGCCGGTGCCCGCTTTGTCCTGGTCGATTACGGTTATGACCCGGAATACGGCAATCTGTGGGACAACCACGCCGTGCCGGAACAGAAACAGCCGCACATCAGCCAGATGGCGATGCGCGGCTATCACGTGGCGGGCATGGACAAGGCCTTTGCCGCCTTGCTGAACGATCTCGACGGCCGCGGCCTGCTGGCATCGACGCTGGTCGTGTTTCTCACCGAGTTCGGGCGCACGCCCAAGATCAACAAGCTGGGCGGGCGCGACCATTGGGGGCCGGCAGGCTCGATCTTTTTCGCCGGCGGCGGCGTGCGGGCCGGCCAGGTGCTCGGCGCCACCGACAAACAGGGCGCGTATCCTCTTTCGCCCGGCTTTTCGCCCGGCGACGTGGCCGCCACGATCTACCGCGCCATCGGCATCGACGCGGCCGCGCGTCTCTACAATCCGCAGCGACGGCCGCACTTCGTTCTGCCCGAAGGCGATCCGATCGCGGGAGTGTTCTAGTGCTCTGTCAGCCCTCCATTGATCGACGGCCCATCGTCGGGTGGGACCAGCGAGCTTGCCAGCGCCGGCCCACCATGAAAACGGCGGCGGTATCGGTGGGCCGGCGCTCGCAAGCTCGCTGGTCCCACCCTGGCATGTGCAAAATCGTCAAGAATCGACGAACTTGCCGGTAAGACCGCATTCAATTCTTGTTCCGATGGCAAGTACCACGCCGCGGAGGGCGCGCAAGAGCGCCGTCTGCGTCCGATGCGACACGCGCGTCGCATCGATGCCGCTGGCGGGCAAGTGCCTCGCGACCCTCATATAGCGCTGCGCCGTGTGGAGCGGGCCCTTGAAATTCTTCCGCAACCAGCGGAGCCAGCCCCCTTCTTCGCACAGATCGCGCGCCTGGACCAGCGCGTGCCCGGCCGCCACGACGTGCGTCATCGCGGCGCCGGCCGCCGCCACCCAGCGGTGGCTGCGGTTGGACCAGGCGCAGGGCCTCGCGGACGAACGGCCCCGAGGCCAAACACTAACCACTAACCACGGCGCCGGGCCTCGCGGACGAACGGCCCCGAGGCCCGCGACACGGGACCGGTGCGCCCGCGCTTGCGGCCCGCACTTTGGCCGCGCGCGGCCGAACTGGCGACGGCACTTTGGCAGCGCGCGGCCGAACCGGCGACGGCACTTTGGCAGCGCGCTGCCGAACTGGCGACGGCACTTTGGCTGCGCGCGGCCGGACTGGCAACGGCACTTTGGCCGCGCGCGGCCGGACTGGCGACGGCACTTTGGCCGCGCGCGGCCG